>DATCBW010000132.1:0-2989 GCA_036511615.1 Verrucomicrobiia bacterium
CGGCTTGGCGTCCGGTTCAACCGTCTGCGTGTAGATTCCGTAGGACAATCCTTCTTCAATGATGACGGTATAGGCGTAATAATTTTCCGTCTGCGAAAGCAGGTCGCAAACGGTCACGGACTTGCCCGTGCCGCTCATGCCCAATAACACCGCGTGTTGCGGCGATTGATTGCCAGCCGAACCGGAAAAAGTTTTGATGCCGACCAGATTTTGGTTCGGGCCTTCGTATATCGCTTCCGCTGTATCAAGGTGGCCGGTGAATGTGGAAGCAACCGGCAGCATATCGGCGATGTAACGGTTCTCGCCGTAAAGTTTTCGCGCGTTGTATCGGCTCCACGTCCAGCCCGGCCATGTCTGGTAAAACAATTTCTTGGATGTGCTGGGCAGCGTGCTTTCCGCATATTGCGCTGAATTCATGGAGTTGATCGCGTTCTTGATGGCGGTCGTTTTGGCAATCAGTCCTTCCTTGCTCTTGTCCCATGTTCGGATGGCAAATAAAACTTTGAATGGGATGGTATGCCCCTGCATGAGCGCGGCGATTTTCTTTTGCTTCTTGTCCATCACGGTCAATAGCGAAAGTTTTTTCTCGCTGGCATAATCGCCGGCAATGCGGTCATGTTCCTTTTCCTCCTTATTGATTTCCTTGCGGACGGAGAGCGGGTCGAGATTCACCGTGATGGTGTAATCGAGCAGACGCAGGCTGGTGAGCCGGTGGATGATTCCTGGATAAGTCATCTTCGGCCAGCGCGACAAGGTGATGATGGAATGATAACGGCCATCCATGAAGAAACCGAAGTCGGCCTGTCCCGCGCCCTCGCTGTGCCAGCAATTTTCCTGAATGGAAAGTTGCGGATCAAAACCGTCAATCGGGTCGTAGTCGAACCGCTCGGCCAGTGACGGATTCAAAAATGTTTTATAGTGGCGGAAATGGTCAGCGTCCTTCATCGGAATAATCCGTGCGCCCTGTCCGGCGAAAATTTCCGTCAACATTTCGTGCGTATGCTCGAACTCCGAGCGGAATTGTCCCAAAATCTGGTTGTAGTATTCCGTGAGGGCGGCGGCGGATTTGATGCCTTTGGACGACGTTTCGATTTTTCGTGAAAGATAAAAAACGAGCCGTTGCCGCCGCAAACGGCGTTCGGTCATCAGCCGCCAATACCGTTCAAACCGCTCGTTGCGCGAACGGCGTGTCCAGACGTTGGTCGCCTTTTGAGTCTCGGCATTATAGCGCAACAGTTCGTGCCGATAATCAGAATCGCAATAGTATTGGATTTGCAGCCGTTGATTTTCGGTAATTGACTGCATCAATAACGAGAGCTGGTCTTGGAATTCATTCAACTCCGACACCTGGGCGTTAATCATGTCGGGCGGCTCGAAGATGAACCCCTTCGAGACGTAGCCGCCCGTGTTCAACGAATTGAAAACGATCAGGTCGTTGATGAAGTGTCCGTTTGGCGATTCTTCAAACATAATGGATGTGCCGGTTGCCTTTGAAAATCCGGGGTGAAGCCGGAGCCTTTTAACCAGTAGTCGAGGCAGTCAACGTCGTAACCCGCTGGTTTGCCCTGACGAAACACGAAGACGTAAATGAGGCAGAGCGTCAGCGGCACCGCCGCCAAAATCAGCGAAGTGAAAATGCTCATTTTCAATGCGCTGAAGCACAGCAGCAGAATCATCACGAAGGCGAACCCGCCGCCGACAACGAACCAGAACAATTCGCCTTCCAAGCCCCACGTCCGGCCTTTGGAATCGTCGGAACTGTTCGTTTCCGTGAATCGGATTCCGTTTTTCATTGGAAGGTTCCAACGTCAATGGTTGAACTGCCGATGCCGAAGGCCGTGAACAACGCTTTCACGATGACCGGCGCGCCCGCGATGATGAGGCCGCCGATAATGGAAAGTTTTCCGGTGTCGGCGTCGCCACGCCGGATGGCGAACCCGCCGCCAACGACGCAGATGGTTCCGAAGATGAATCCGATGAGCATCACAATGCCCAACGCCGATGAAGCGCCCGATGAAAGGCTGCCCGTAGTTTGTGCCAGTATGGGAGTGAATCCCGCCAGTTTGGTCTGCAATATAATTTTCATACGCTACTTTTTACTCTCTTTTGCCATGTCAGGTTGTGATGAAATCATCACAACTTTTTCCCGGCGTTTTGGCAGGGTTGGGACATGGAAAACACAATGGATACAAAGAAAAACTCCGATTCGGCACTTCATTTGAAGCTGCAAGGGCTTGAAAAAAGTTTAAGCCAGCGCATTCGCGGGCAGGCTCATGTCATCCCGCGCGTGGTTTCCGTGCTGCAACGGGGCGAGCTTGGATTGACCAAGCCAACCCGTCCGCGCGGCAGCTTTATGTTCCTCGGCCCGACGGGTGTTGGCAAAACGGAGATCACGCTGGCGTTCACGGAATTTCTTTTTGGAGCGGACAAACTTGTCCGCTTCGACATGAGCGAATACCAAACGCAAGAATCGCTCGGCCTGCTGCTCGGCGCGCGGCTGGGCGAACGCGGCACTTTGGGAATGGCTTATGACAAATCGCCCTCCGGCACTTTGCTCTTTGACGAAATTGAAAAGGCGCATCCGCGCGTGCTGGATGTGTTCCTGCAAATCCTGGACGCGGCGCGGGTGACGATGGCGAGCGGCGACACGCTCGATTTTTCCAAGCACTACATTGTGCTTACCTCAAACATCGGCGCGGCGGAAATTTTGCACATTCAACATTCCACTCAAGCCACGATGGAACGTCATGTTCTCACGCGGGCGCAACAATCACTACGCCCTGAAATGTTTGCCCGCATCACCGAGAAATTAGTTTTCAATCGCCTGACTTACGATAACCAGCTTGAAATCGCTGGCTTGCTGCTGACGAATGAATTGAAATTCCTTCGTGATAAAGGTCACGAACTTGCGCCGAATGAATCCGTTTTGCCATTTCTGGTGCGTCGCGGCTTTCATCCAAAACTCGGCGCGCGTCCCCTGCGTGATGCG
>DATCBW010000133.1:0-4160 GCA_036511615.1 Verrucomicrobiia bacterium
GGTTACACCTTGTGCTGACTCTCCGCCTGGCCCGCCTCTGCTGCCAGTGCCTCGGATTTGACCACTGGGCTTCAGGCCGGGAGCATCGGGGGTTTTTACTTTGAGAGCCAGAGTATTTACGTCCCTGTCTTCAAGTTTGGCCGACCAGCCGGTCTTTTTCAGGATGACCTGCTGGAGTTGGCTCTGCCTACCGGGACCGAGCGTGTAAATGGCGTCGAAGCGATCAGTCGGTTCTTTTCCCACCCAGATTAATTGGCGGTCCACACGCCCGTTATCATAGGCAAAACGAAGGAGAGAACCCATGTCCGTGTTGATTGCAATCATTTTGCCTGAAGGCGTGGCCATGGCGATGGAGCCGCCGCCCATTGGGATAAGTTTTCCGTTAGAGCCGGTCATGGCATTCTTGGTGGGACGGATCAAAGCGACAGGTGGTTGCTGCTCGAGTGCTGCTTGATCGGGCCTCCAGTTGATTTTGTCTTCCAATGAGTGTTGGTGTAATTCATTGACGATGACCGTGAAGGTTCCCGCCGCGAACAACATAATCACACCACTGACGATTGCCATTTTTGCTTTTGTCCATGCCATAATTTTCAATGCTCCTTTGATGAGGGTTAAGGTTGAACCGCTGGCCGCCGCACCTTTGGCAATCGCCACGGCGGTCACAGATTTTGCCAGCGCCACCGGCGCGGCTTGAACGGAATTGGCGGAAATCGTTCCGGCGATTGCCGCGCTGGAAAGCGTCACGCCGCGTTTTGTAAAAAATTTCCGCAGCTTTTCCAGCGCGCGGTTCACCCGCTTTTTCGCCGCGTCTTCGCTCGCGCCCAGCGCCGCGCCGACTTCATTCAAACTGCGTCCTTCAAAGAAACGCAGCACCAGCGCGTCGCGGTCGGTCTGGCCGAGCCGCAACATCGCCTCCTCCAGCAACGGCGCCATTTGCCGCCATGCCGCGTCCGTCCCGGCTGCCTGAAGTGTGCTCTGCATAAAAGCCTCCTGTTCGCGCTGTTGTCGGCGATGTTCCTGTTTGCGCGCGCTGCCGGCGGTGTAGCAGGCCGCGCGATAAAGGCAGCCGGAAAGAACGGTTTTGGGGCCGAGCGAACCGGCCTTCCGCGCCAGAATGATGAACACGGCCTGGGTGATTTCCTCGGCCAGTTGCGGGCCGCCCGCCTGTCGCAATGCCACCGAATAAACGAGACCGGCATGACGCGAAACCAGCGCGGCAAAGGCGCTCTCGGATTGATGGGCGGAGTATTGCCGCACCAGTTCCATGTCATCGGTTGTCATTCACCTATTCATGCACGCCCGAAGGCAAAAGGGGACAATTTTTTACCGGAAAATTCACCGCCAGACTGCGTCTGATCTGCCGCTCATGCCAAAGACGACGCGCCGACGCCTTGGCGGATTTGCTGAAGGAGGTTCCGTTTTGTGGCGGAGATTCTCATTGCACCGATGGATGGATTAAATTAGTAGTATCGCCTCAATGGCTGACCACAACTCCTCGCGTTACGGCGATTCCGTCCACCTGGAAAAACTCCGCCAGTTGCTGCCGGGGCTGATGAAAACCGCGCGCGGGATACGCGGCTTCTTGAGTGAAAAGGAAATGAAGTTTCTGGCCATGGTGGCGGCCTGTCCCACCGCACAAGGCGTCATCCTCGAAATCGGCAGTTTTCTGGGCAAATCCACCAGCATTCTGGCAGCGGCCGGCCAGCTTGCGCCCGGCACGCGGGTTGTCGCCGTGGATCCGCTGGATTACCGTCCGTCGTTTGACCCGAAACGCGGGAAAGAGTCGTGTCTTGAAGACTTGAAGGCAAACCTCCGCCTGGCCCAGGTTGAACCGTTCGTGGAGGTTCACCAGATGCGTTCGCAGGAGCTGGAGCCGTTGTGGAATCGCGACCGCAAAATACGCTTCCTCTGGATTGATGGCGACCACAGCTACGAGGGGGCCAAGAGCGATTTTGACTTGTTCGCGCCTTTTCTCGCCGACGGGGCGATTGTGGCGTTGCACGACTGCTTCAAACACGACGTGGGACCAATGCGCGTGCTGGCGGAAGACCTGTTGTTGTCCAAAAATTTTGGTGCGGCGGGCGCGTGCGGATCCATCGGCTGGGCGCAGTTCCGGGCCAACGCCAAAGACTGCGAACCGTTCACGAAGGCGAAGCTCCAGTTCTACCAACGCATCGTGCGGTTGATTCCCCGCGCGTATCTTGATCCCATCGAGCACGGCACCAACAGCGCGATCTACAAATTGATGCGCTCGTTTGTCCCGCACGGCGAGATGGATCCGGCAAACTGGGCCGGGCAGGTGGCGTTTTGCGCCGGACAATGAAGCAGCAGGCAGATTTGATTTGGGGGCGGGTGACGGGGATGAATCTCGGATTGTGTCCTAATTTGACGGAGCGCTGCTTGTCTCAAGCCGCCGCGCGTTGGATAAAAAGGTGCGTCATATTTTTCCACGGTTTGCCCATCGGCACGCGCGCTCTGAATTTCAAATTCGGACAGTGCCGAATCTAAAGTCAGGTTGACAGACGCCTGGACAAATGATTGAATCGGCCACTGGCGTGATTATGAAACGGATCTTCATCCTGACAGCGGCGGGATTGGTTCTGCTTGCGACGGCAAGTCATGGGGCGGAAACGGCGCAGGCGCGGTTCTTTTGTTATTCGCTTCGGTTTGCCGAAGGCACCACGTTTGGAGGCACTTTGGATTTGAGCACGGTTGGCGGGCCGCCCTATAACGGTGAGTTGATGCCTTATTCCGGCGGCAATTGGGCCAGCGGCTTTGCAGTGAATTACGGCGGTTACGGGGATATTTATGGAACAATGTTCGTGGATTTGCCGCCGTTTGCCGATGCGAATGGCAACGGATTCAGCGACTTTTTTGAAGTTTCTCAAGGCGTGGCCAGCACGCTCACATCGGGTCGCTACACCACCGACATCAGCACCGGCACCATTTCGGCGACTTGGAGCCGGCCGGCCGGCTCCAAGAATGGCATATGCGTGTTAAGCTTGAGCGACGACACTTACGGCGACCTGGGTGATTACACGTGTGCGTTTGAATTGACCGAATACACCGGCCCGCTGACCTACACACCCGGCTCGAACATGGTTTCGGGGACCGTCAACCTGACGCAGACCGGCAATCCGGCGAACACGCTTCAAGGACCAATCGTCTTCGACAAATCAGCCGCTGATCGTTTCAACACGCTGACCAACCAGCCCGGCACGTGGACCAATGCGGCCGCACAGACGCTCGCTTTCGACAACGAAGTGTTCGCCCGCGACCCGCGCTGGCCGACCAATTACGCCGGCTATGCCTACTTTGCCGACGGCGACCCCGGCACAGCGGCGCCTGATTACCAGTTCTGGGTGCTGTCCATTGACGACACGAACGACGCCAACGCCAACGCCATTCCCGATTTCAGCGACGACCCGGCGGTGACGCTGCCACCGCGCGCGCCGCGGCTTTCACTCGCGCCAGGCGCAACCAACCTTTGGCTCACCATCAGCGGTGACACCGGCCACACCAACGAGATTCAGGAACTGGATTCCCTGACTTCGACCAACTGGCAGACGATGCGCTCGTTGATGCTGACCAACGACCCGCAAACGGTGTCGCTGCCCACGTCGGCGAATCAGACGAAGTTTTGGCGCGTGCTGGCCTGGTGAATCAAGATTCAAGCCGTATGCCGCTATACGAATACGAACTGTGCGCGGGTGAATGCAAGGTGTGTGGCGGGACGTTCACGTTGAACCGTCCGCTGTCCGCGCCGCCGCTGGAAAAATGTCCGGCCTGCAAAAAGCCGGTGCGCAAGGTTTTTTCCGCCTTCAGCACGCCGCACAAACTCAAGCCTTTGTCCGTCACGGATGCCAAGAAAGCCGGGTTTCAAGTCTATAAAAAACTCGGCAAGGGCGAGTATGAACGGCAGTAAATGGGTTGCCAGCCGGTTGGAAAACCGGACTTGGTGCCGGCCACCGCAAACCGTTACGGGCTGGGCGGAGCAGGCGCAGGCGTCTCATCGCTTTGACCGGTGACTTCCTGCGTGAGCGGCGTGGGCGGAACGATGGCGGCGGCGGGATTGCCTTCGTCCAGCCACTTGGCCCTCTGTTTTTCCATGCTGATGATTTGCGCCTCGGGAGTAATCGTCAATGGCTGCGCAGTTTTTC
>DATCBW010000134.1:0-14886 GCA_036511615.1 Verrucomicrobiia bacterium
GGCAACGCCCGCCAGTCCCGGCCAAACCAGGTGAACAGCAAAATAAAAACGAAGAAAAAAACGGCGGCTGCGGTTGAAATGATTTTCCAGAAAGGAACGCCGGGCATCGTTCCAACTTGTTTCATCATTGCAGAGGTTCGAGCCGGGCTGGTGGCTGGCGTTCTGAAAAAAACGCGGCAGACGAACAAAGCGGCGGCCAGAGCGAAGAAGTGGAGCACCGCCGTTTCCTTGCACGCGAGCATCAGCGCGGCGCAAAATCCGGCGAGCGCGGCGGACGAAAGCGAGTTTTTTTGCATCGCGCGCCAGCCGGACAAAATCAGGCCAAGCGTCGCAGTGATGAAGAAGGTTTCGTGGATGAAATAACGGCTGTAATAGAGGGGCAGGGGAGCGAACGCGAACAACAGCGCGGCGATGAGGCAGGGAATGAAGCCGAACATTTCCACGCCCGCGCCGAAAAGCAAAACCGTGGCCGTTCCCGTGAGAACGGTGGAGAGCCGCAATTGTGTTTCGGTCAGTTCGGAAAAGTTTTTTGCGCCGAGCAGCTTGACGACGGGTTCGGTCAGGACAAAAAGCGCGGGGCCGTGGCGATCCTTTGGGTCATAGTGGAAACTGTTGCCGGCCAGCAGATCACCGGTGATATAGGCGTTGATGGCTTCGTCGGTGTGCATCGGCCGTTCGCCGAGCTGTGGCAGGCGGACGGCCAACGCGAGCAGTGCCAAGGCAATGAAAATTGCCCGGCGGATTTTGGATGGAACGGCACCATTGAAGACGGGCTTGCGTTCAAAGTTCATCGCGTTGGACAGGCGTCGCGCCTGTCTCCATCTTGACGAATTTTAGTTTGCAACCAAGCAAAACCGTCCGCTGATCCGTGGAATTTTGAGACAGGCGCGACGCCTGTCCTGCGTTCACGCGGCGGGTTTGCCAAACACTTCGACTTCGATGTAGTGGTTCAGTTTGTTGGTCGTATTGCCCTTGCTGTAAAGCCGGACGTAACGCCCCTTCACGCCGTGGGCGTCAATCAGCTTGCCCTCGTAGGTTTCGATGTAGGGCCGGTCTTTGCCCGCGCCCAGGCCAAGTTCGTTGGCGGTGTCATTGTTGTAAATCGTCGTCACGTCCTTTTCAAACTTTGGGTCGTCGGAAACCTGCACCACGACATCGTGATAAACCCGCGCCTGCGAATGGAAATGCCAGACCATTATGGCGTAAATGTCCGCTTCTTTTTCGAGGTCAATCTGCACCCATTGCTGGCCGGGATCGAGTTCGATCCAGGAACCTTCGTCGGCTTCCTTGTCGCCGTCGGTGATGAGATCGAGCGTGCCGACGATGGGATCGCCGGCGCTGGCGGTGACTTTTTTGTGGAGGGCGAGGTTGACCGTGCCGGCGGGCACCATGAAATCCGGGCGTTTCCCTCTTGTCGCCGGCTCCAGGTTCGGCACGTTGATGGGCACGGGTGTGCCGACGAACAGCGGTTTGGGCAGTTCTATTTTCAGCGGGACCATGTCATCGGCCAGCACAGTCGTGGTGGCGAGCATAGCGGCGAGCAATAATACATTTTTCATAAATCAGTTTCTCAAGCTTCGGTTTCCTGCGGCGTGATCGCAATTCTTTTTTGCGCGGCGATGGACTCATTGGCCAGGTGGATGACGTATTCGCTGCGGAACGCCTCGTCCGCCGGGCAGGTCAATTTCGCCGTGCCGCGAATGGCGTTGAAGAAATTTTCCAGGTGCGGCTGGTGCGGCGGCTTGTTGAAGGACACGGCCATTTCGTAACGCGCGAGCGCTTCGGTTTCGCGCACGTCCACCTTGACGGCTTCGGCGGTGCTGTCGGTTTTGGGGAGGAAAATGCCCCGCTGGATGAGATCATCCCACGGACGCGCGCGTTCTTCGCGGTAAATCGCGGTGATCGCCGGGTCTTCAGACATTTTGATCGTGCCTTCGTCGCCCATGAACATCTCATAGTAGCCGCCGCCGGCGCTGGTGGTGGTTTGCACCTGGTAAAACGCCCGGGCCACGCCTTCCGCCAGCGGAAATTCGTAGATCACCATCGCGTTGTCATACCAGTCGTGATTGGTGTAATAATCCAGACCGCCGCTGGCCATGACGGATTTGGGCGTCATGCCAAACCACCAGTTGAAAATGTCAATCTGATGCGCGCCGAGGTCGGACAACGGGCCGCCGCCGAGACCTTTGAACCAGCGCCAGTTCCGAAACTGGTGCATGTCCTTGAATCCGTATTTGGCAAGCTGCTCCGGCGTCATGTCCGAATGTTTCGGCCAGCCGAAATCCGCCGCCACGGCGCGGTTCCATTGCGCGTTGGCGGCCGTCAATCGTCCGCAAAGCTTGATGTTGTCCAGCAGCCGGTTCTTCGCAAACAGATAGCGAGGATTGCTGCGACGCTGATGGCCGATCTGTAGCAGCTTGCCCGTCTGCCGCATCGTCTGCACCATTGAGCGCGCGCCTTCGATGGTGTTGCTCATCATCTTTTCGCAATAAACGTGCAGCCCCGCCTTCAGGCAGGTGTTGGTGATCGGCGCGTGCCAGAAATCCGGCGTGGCGACGACGACCGCCTGCAAATCCTTTTCCTTGGCGAGCAGGTCTTCATAGTTTTCATAGGCGCGGACATCCGCACCGCTGGCCTTGAGCTGCCGCTGGCCTTTGTTGCGGTTGTATTCCCAGATGTCGCAGAGGGCCACGATGCGGACACCGTCAATGTTCAGAAGCGATTCCGACAGCACCGCGCCTTCCGCCCCAAAGCCAATGAGCGCCATGTTGAGGGTGTTCAGCGTGGACTTCTTTTTTTCGACGACCGTATCCGGGCTGCAGGAAGTCAGCAGCAAGCCGGCACCGGCGGCGGCCGTCGTGCCGATGAAATCACGGCGGTTGAGAAGTGGGGCAAGTGGTTTTACCATTTTTTGAGCAGGGCGAATTTGTTGTGCCTGGCGAGTGTCAGCGCGAACGCGACGAGTGCGACGTGGATGCCCAGCCAGGAAATGCCGTCATCCTGATGAATCAAAATCAATCCCACCGTCAGCGCGATGTAAATCAGTCCCTGCACGAACAGCGAGAGCCGCGTGCCGAGGCCGATCAGCAGCATCACGCCGGTGAGGATGAACAGCGGGCCGAGCAGATGGTCGAACGTCGTCAGCGCGAACTTGGGCAGCAACGGTTCGTGCGCAAACTTGTCCTTCAACGAGGCCGGGATGCCGGAATAATTGGCGAACGAATAGTATTTCACGCTGACATTGTGCAGCACGCCGCTCGCATCCGGCTGGCCGGTGGCCGGGTCAATCAGCGGCTGCTGGATGGTTTTGTAGGCGCCGAATTTTTCGATGCCCGTCAGGATGGCGCGCACCGCCAGCCAGCCGCGCAGCAGCAGGAAGGCAAGCATGGCATTGCAGTCGCAGCCGATGCCATTTTTGTTTTCGTTCGGGTCAGTCATGGTTGTGGCGTTCAGGATAAACTATGGACGTTTGAATTCAAGCCCGCATCACGGCCATTTCATCTTTGGCAATTGAGACAATGATTGGGCGGAAAAATTCAAACTGCGGTTTCAAATTGTTTTTGAATTGCGCCTCCTGCAGCGCGCGGTCTTGGAAAAGTTTTTTGCTTTACAAATGAGTGTGCGGCAAATTCAGTCGCGCGAATTTTCAAATTGACGGCGGAAGATTTTCCTCTGGGAGAACGTCGGGATGATGACGACAAAATCTAAATTTCCCGGTCCCCGCGCGGTGCGGCCTTTTTCAATCCCACTTCCTGCGCGATGTCGTCGAATTCCTCGCGCGTGATGGTTTCAAGCTGCTTGCCGCGCGCCTTGAGTTTTTCGTTGATCTTGACGGCCTTCTCGGTCATCTGCTCGTGGGTTTCCTGCGAGCCGCCGACGAGCGCGAAATTCGGGCCGGTCGTCAGCCGCTTGTGGCCGTCGGAATCAAGGCCGACGCCGAGCATTACTGCCCGGGGAATTTTCTTTTTGGACGCGTTCGACATCAATCCAGCCTAAAGCCGGCGTCCAACCCGGTCAAGCCGCAGCGACGAAACGAAATTTAATGTTCGCGCGAATTTAGTTTTACATTTATAAGAAATGGAGTTTCAGGAGAACTAGCAACTGCGGTATCAATTGATTTAGCCAGATCTTCCCATGATCTTTTTTCGGTTCCCCAAATGCCTCCGGCTCTGACGTCAATGGCTTTTTGCCCAACTACAGCGCCTTCCGCAAAATTCCAGTCATCTTTTGGGTTTTGTGAAGTTCCCGGCAAAAGACAAATGGAAAGTTTTACTCCGGTTAAGTCTTCGTCTTTGCGCGCCTCGAATGTCAAACCCGATGTTCCGCCTTCTGGAGTTGAAGCATACGTTGTGAGTAAATCCACAACGTTTGTTGCGGCCAAGACGTTGTTTCTAAATGCTTCGACTTTGGCAGCAAACGCAACTGACGGTTTTACCGTGTCAGCTTCCCATTTAATGGCTGTCACCATGCTTGCTTCGTTTGTGGCGACATGATTGGTTGGTGGCGGCGGCAGTGAAATCAGCGGCAAATTGTATGCTTTGCGCCAAATATTTCCGCATTCGATACGCTGCTCGTCGCGAACTTTGAGTGAAGCGGAGAGATTAAAATCGTAGCGTGCCGGCCAACGCTGGTTGAGTTGAAGACCAGCCATGTCACAAACGCGAGGATCAATATAACTTTTGCCCATGCGGATTCCGCTTTCCACTATCACCTGACTTGCATCCTCTAATTCAGCCACCAAAAATTTCTCAATGGCCGCATCGGTTGCAGCAGACCAATTTGTCCCTGAAAAAAAACCGGCTGCCGCTGTGCCGCTTTCTCCCACGACATTGACTATGCCCATTCTGTCACGAATAGAACGACCTGCCAAATTTTGCCCCAGTGCTTCGATTGCTTCGGGTGAATCCAGATTGGCTAGAAACCCGGCAAGCGAACCAGTCTCATCTGTGGTCTTGGCATCTTTCCATTTCTGAATCATTACATCAATCGCCTCATGCTTTCCTTTCCGATTGAGAATTTCGGCGGCAATGACACTCGGTGAAGCTGTTCCTTCGCGCATGATTTTATTGAGAAACGCCAGCACCTTCGGAGAATCAAATTTTTCAAATAGCTGCACTAAGCGCGCTTTTACCCATTCATCGGTTGCGGCCTCCGTTCCCTTGATCAAAGGCTCCAACGCCGTCTTGGGGTAGTGTTCGACCAATTTCTCCGCTTGGCTTGGCGTATTGCCGTCGCCTGCTTCCGTGCCATCAATCAACATTTGCTCCTCGCCCTTTTTCTGGAATTCCGACCACCATGTTTCGACAGCTTTTCGAGTTGTCGAATTCTTGTTTTCATTCGACATATATCCTGATGACGAAGCCGGTTGATAAAATGATTTTCCCGCGATGCGTTGAAGAATAGCAGCCGCGCAATCACCGACTGTTAAAACCGTGTGAGAGAAAACGAAGTTTCGCCCAAAGCCGACCGACCGCGTGAATGTCGGGTCATCCAAAACGGTGATGAGTTGCGGCACGGCAGGATACCCGATGCTCACCAGCCGGGCAGCCGGCGAATTGGTCCCGCGCCGGTCCAGAAAAATATCGCATGAACCCGGCTGCGACCATTGCTGGCCGTTTTGATCCCGGAGTTCAAAAATCAGTTCACGCACACGGTCTTCAACCGGCAGGCGGTCTAGATTCGTCGGCGTAATCTTCATGTGCGCCTCATCCTCCGTAACCATCCTCGTCAGAATCCCAACGGTGTCCTTGGCCCGCTGTTCATATTCGCTGTCGGAATAATTGGTGGCAATGGCTTCAAACTCTGCGAGCAATTGCGGACGACCGACCGACGGATCTCCAAAACCCAGCACTGCACTCCACATCATTCCATAGGCGATATCCTTCTCAAGTTTGGTGTGAAAATCCGAATCCCTAGGTTGGTAATTGCCGCCCCTCGCCAACATCGCGCGCTGAAAAAGCTTCTCCGCATCGGAATTCAAGCCGTTGCGCCAACAAGCCCAAGCCAGCGCAAAAATTTCAACCCGTTCGGAAATGGAAGCACCAAAACGTCGCATCATGTTTTGTTCCACGCCCTCATTGAGGTAGTTCGTCAAAACAGCATTTACCGTGTCCTGCAAGTCAAACGGTTCAAACGCCACCCGCGCATATTCCGGCGCGCCGTTGGTGCTATAAGCCAGCGTGTTCTTGAACAAATCCATGGTGAACACGCTAAAATTGGTGGCATTGCTGGCGATAAGAAATCCGTCCACATATTGGTTTTGCCGCGCTTCATTCCCGCTCTGAAACCAGCGGCCGGTCGCAACCCGGACAAACGGACAGCCTTTCAAATCGGGAAAACCCAAATTGCTGAACCATTCAAAATTGGTTTTGGCTTCCTGCGAAATTTCCCCGGGAGCATTCGTGTCTGCGGCGAGCGAAACGGACGCCATTGCCACCAGCGCAAAAATTAGAAGCAAAGATTTGACGAGCTTCATGTCAGTAAGGGTAATTCAAATTCACGCCCTGCAAATAACAATTTTCATTCGATTCAAACCGGCACGGTCAATTGCCTGCCATTGTCGGCGGAATTTATTTTCAACAGGAATGGCGCGGCGATTTTTGCCCATTCGCGCGGGACAGTATAATTGGTCGCCGCACCGAGTCAACGATGCCGCTGTGTCCGCAACGGATTTTTGGCGAGCAGCAAACTGCGGTCGCGCATCTTTTCCATGAGCGTGAGCTTCCGTTCAAAAGGCAGCGCGGCAAGGCGTTTGCGCGCCTTGCGTTTGCCGGCCAGAATTTTTTCCATCAATGCGCTCATTCGTCACCGGACATACTTATCGTTGAATTGTTTCCACTTCGCAACCAGTTTGTGGCGCGCGAGGATTTCAGCCAGCTTTTTTCTGTCAAAGATTTTGCCTTGGACAAATTGTTCGAGGCGGATGAAATCTTTTCCGCGCCCGGTTTTGAGCGCGATGGCCATGAGATGTTCCGCCGTCATCACGCGGGTTTTGACTTTGCCGACTTTTGTCTTCACGGCTTGCGACAGGGCTTCGTGATACAAGCCGTCGTCGGCTGTAAGAAATTGCACCTGTCAGCCGCCGATGACGACGTGCGCGTCTTCAACCTTGTGGCCGAGCGGTTTCAGATAATTGAAAATCGGGTCGAGTGAAACGAGTGAACTTTTCGGAACGTCCTTGAAGGAAATGAAAATATCAATGTCGAGCGTGGCCGTCGGCTCAAGATAAAATGTCGCCGCCACCGCGCCGCCGATGGCGTATTTGCCGATGACACCGGCGGCCTGCATCTGATTGACGACTTTCAATGCGGCTTGCGTGTCTTTCATTTTTTGAAAATTTACGGGCAGCAAAAGTTTCTGAAATTAAACCGGCACGGTCAATTGCTTCCCATTGTCGGTAGAATTTATTTTCAACAGGAACGGCGCGGCGGTTTTGGCCTATTCGCGCGGGGCGGCATAATTGGTTGCGCCGCCGGCAAAACAGCTTTGCAGCATGGCGGTGTTGATGATGCCGGGATTGAGCGGCACGGCGGCCATGCCCGGCGGCAATTCCTGCGCGAGCGATTGCGTGAGTCCCTCGACCGCCCACTTCGTCGCGCAATACGGCGCAACTTCCGCGTCGGTCGAGCGTCCCCAGCCGGAACTGAAATTCACGATGATGCCTGCGCGGCACGTGACCATCGCCGGAACAAAATGACGGATGACGTTCGCCACGCCTTTGATGTTCACGTCAATCATGTCGGAAAATTCCTGCGCGGGAACTTTCCAGAGCGGCGCGTTGCGGTTGATGAGCGCGGCGTTGTTGAGCAGCAAATCCGGCGCGGCGTGCGTGGCGAAAACTTTTTTTGCCCACGCGACGACTTGTGAATCGTCGGCGACGTTCACGACGGAAAAATCATTCGGCGCGGAAAATTGTTTCTGCAACTGTGCGATTTCTTTTTCGGAACGTCCGCAGCCGATGACGGTGTGGCCGAGCCGGATGAATTCTTCCGTCAGCGCGCGTCCAAGTCCGCGCGAGACGCCGGTGATCAGGATGGTTTTCATAAACGTCGTAGCGGCTTTCGGCAGAAAGCCGGACACTTTATTTTTCTAAAAATATGCGGCGCTCTGCCGAGACGCCGCTACGGTCAATCGCGCGGGTTGAATTTGGATTCGCGTCGCAATTGTTCCCACAATTTTTTCTCCGAGTCTGAAAATTTTGCCGGGACGACGATTTTCGTGACGACGATCAAATCGCCGCTTGCGCCGAGGCCGCGTCCGCGCACGCGGAGTTTCTGGCCGCTTTGCGTTCCGGGCGCGATTTTTATTTTCACAGGGACGGTGAGCGTCGGCACAGAGATTTCTCCGCCGAGCACGGCTTCCCACGGCGCGAGTTCGATTTCGTGAATCAGATTGTGCTCCTCGACATCGAAGTCGGGATGTTTCGCCAGTCGCACGCGCAAATACAGGTCGCCCGCCGCGCCGCCGCCGGAACCGTGTTCGCCGCGCCCTGAAATCCGCAGGCGCTGGCCTTCGGTGACACCGGCGGGAATCTTGACCTGATGCGATTCGTTGCGGTCGCCGTGGCGAATGTTGACGGTGCGCACGGAGCCGCGCGCGGCTTCCTCGAGCGAGACCATGATGTCGCCCTCGATATCTGCGCCGCGTTCGGCAAAATCCTCCGGCGAAAAATTTCCGCGCTGGCCGAAACCGTCGCCCGCGCCGCCGCGCATCCGTGCGCCGAACATTTGCTCGAAAAAATCGCTGAAGCCGGTGCCCCCGAAATGAAATTCCTCGCCGCCGGCGGTGCGCCCGCCGCGAAACGCCTGGCCGCCGGGAAATCCGCCGTAACCGGGCGGCGGACGGAATTCCGCGCCCTGTTTCCAGTTCGCGCCCAGCTCGTCGTATTTTTTGCGCTTGTCCGGGTCGGACAGGACTTCGTAAGCCTCGTTGATTTCCTTGAATTTTTCCTCGGCCTTTTTTTTGTCCTTCGCCACGTCGGGGTGATACAGGCGCGCGAGCTTGCGGAAGGATTTTTTAATTTCGTCGGCGCTTGCGGCGCGCGGCACGCCGAGGGTCTGGTAATAGTCTTTGTATTGAACGGGCATTGTGGGTTGCAAGTTACAGGTTGAAGGTTAAAAGTTCAACCGTCCGCTAATCTGCAACCTTCAACTTTCAACCGAAATTCATTTCGGGCGCTTGGTGTTGTCCACGCTCAAGAAGCGTGTCCGGCCAATGTCATTGCTCATGCTCCGCCAGATTTTGACGAGGATTTGGTCGCTCTTGGCGGCGATGCAGAGCCGCACGGCGTCGTCGGAGTTGGTGACGGGCTGATGGTTGATTTCGACGATGATGTCGGCAGGCTGGAGGCCGGCGTCGGCGGCATTGGAATTGCGGGCGACTTCGGTGACAATCGGCCCGTGAACGGTGGCGGGGATGGAGAAGTTGAGCTGTGCGCGAATGCTCGAATCGAGGTCCTGAACCTTGACGCCGTCCAGCGCATCGGTTTTGTTGGTGCCCGAACTGGTGTGGATCGGGCGAACCGGATTGCTGTCCGCCGTTTCGGGCAGTTTGCCCAAGGTGGCGACGACGGTTTTACTGACGTTGTCGCGGATGAGCTTGAGCGTGGCCTGCGTGCCGGGTTCGAGTTCGGAAATATTGACAATCAAATCCTCTTCACCGGAAATGGCCTTGCCGTTCAGAGAAAGAATGACGTCGCCGGATTGGATGCCGGCTTTGGCCGCAGGTGTATTCGCAATCACGTCGCCGATGAGCGCGCCGTTCTGGTTGGGCAGGTTGAATCCCTGGGCCAGACCGGCATCAATGTCCTCGGGCATGATGCCAAGGTAGCCGCGGGTGATTTTGCCGCCGCTGATGAGGCGTTCCATGACGTGACGCGCCATGTTGACCGGCACGGCATAACCGATGCCTTGATAGCCGCCGGAGTCGGAGAGCATGGCGGTGTTGATGCCGATGAGCCGGCCCTCGGCGTCAATCAGCGCGCCGCCGGAATTGCCGGGATTGATGGCGGCGTCGGTCTGGATGAAATCTTCGTAGGCGTTGAGATGAAGTCCGCTGCGGCCCAGCGCGCTGACAATGCCCACCGTCACCGTCTGGCCGACGCCGTAAGGATTGCCAATGGCCAGCGCAAGGTCGCCGACTTCAAGCTGGTCGCTGTCGCCGAGCGTGACTGCCGGCAGATGCGTCGCGTCAATTTTCAAAACCGCCACGTCCGTGGCTGCGTCCTTGCCGATGATGGTGGCGCTGTATTCTTTTTTGTCGCCGCCAATCGCCACCTTGACCTCGTCCGCGCCGTCAACCACGTGATTGGCCGTCAAAATGTAGCCGTCGGGCGAAATGATGACGCCGGAGCCGAGGCTCTCCTCCTTGCGGGTGCGGGTGCGGTCGGCGCCTTGGAACGGATCGTCAAAAAACTGGCGGAAAAACGGATTCGTCTGCCTGGGCCGCTCCGTGACGAAACGAGTGGAGTAAATATTGACGACGCTCGGCGCCGCCTTTTTGACGATGGGGGCGAAACTCGTGCCCAGGCGGGCGTCACGGTTGACGGGGGTGTTCTCGACACGGATGGTGGGCGCGTTTTCCCTGGCCTGCGCAACATAATGCACCGTGACAAAAATGGAAATCGCAACCAACGCAGCCGACGACAATCCGATAAAACTTCGGGTCCACTTCATACCTTGAAAGATTGACATCAACGGCGGACGGGCGTTCAAAAAAACCGCACTGTCTGCGGGTTACTTGCCTTGTTCCTGCTGCATTTTTTGGACTTCGGCGGCGGGAATAGTCTCGATCTTCGCGCCTTTTTTCATCTCGTCGGCGGAGGGAACCTTGATGATGTCGCTCGTCAGCGGCGCGGGTGGCGCGAGTGCAGGCGGCGGCGGCGTGGCTTTATGCACGGAGAGCAGGTCCACGTCAAAAATCAAAGTGGAATTCGGCGGGATATTGCGGCTGCCTGATTCGCCATAAGCAATTTCGGAAGGGACGAACAATTTCCAAGATGAACCGACCGGCATTTTTTCAAGTGCCGCCGTCCAGCCGGGAATCACGCCGGTGACGGGAAACGTCGCTGGCTGCCCGCGTTGGGAGGAACTGTCGAATTCCCAGCCGTCAACAAATGCGCCGCGATAATTGACCGTCACGATGTCCGTCGCCGCCGGTATTTCGCCGGTGCCGTTGGTGACGACGATGTATTGCAGGTCGTAAGTTTTGCCGTCTGGCAAAGTGACCGGCAGCAGCTTGACGCCCGGTTTGTTCTTGTTTGCCGCGAGAAACGCGCCGCCCTCCGTCTTGTTCTTCGCGGCCATTTCAGCCATGAGCTGCGGCTGCCTGGCGGTGATCTGCTTCTGGAAGGCGTTAATCGCCTGGTCTGCCTCGTTCGGCGTGAGCTGCATCTGTCCGCCCGCCAGCACATCCTTGATGCCGCGCACATAAATGTCCGGGTCTATGTCAACTTCCTGCTGTCTCCATTGGCGGCCGATCATCATGCCGATGGCATAGCTGGCGCGGGATTTTTCGTCCGCCAACTGGTTGGTGCCGTCGGCGACAACCGTTGTGACCGTGCTGATGCAGATCAAAGAGAAGATGATTTTTTTCATGGCTTCAATTTCAATAGATGTAATTCGTAAAAACTGAATTTTTCCCGATTACCGGGCAAAAGGCAATCCGCTTTTGCAGTAATTTGATGACGCCGCATGGAGAATCAAGGTTTCCTGACCTGAACATTTGTTCTACAGTGGACTGCCACCGTTTCAACCGGAAATTTATCTTCAGTTCACCCGGACAAAATTGGGGCTGAAAATCAGCTCTCTTTGGCACAGCGGGAGAATTTCCTGTGGTTAAGAAGCGTTTCGCCAGCGACGCCAGGCGAGGAACAAGCCGCCGAAAGCGGACAAGCCTATTACACCTGGTTCGGGAACGGGCGATGAGGAAAATTGGATGTTGTCTAAAGCAACTACCCCTGAACCCGCAGGAATGGTAAATAAGGAAGAAAATGCCAACGTCGCTATCTGGCCAGCAAAAGCGGAAACATCCGCGCCATATAATGTATAATTTGATCCCGTTGAAAGAGCAAGGTAGTTCAAGTTTTGGCCATTTAGAGATACAGACAAAGTGCTATATTGGGAGATTCCATCGGCTGCAAATAGCAAAGTAGCGGTCGAAGCCGGAATTAAGCCAGTCTGAAATATTCCGCCGGCAGAGACAAAGGTTCCTTGAAGCACGACTGTATAATCGCCTTCAATTACTGGATTGTAGCCTACAAGTCCTACAGCATTTGTATCCATAATGTTTACGCTAGAATTCGCAAGATTCACATTATCATATGTCAAATAATCATAAAAGATATTTGCAGTTGAGGCCAAAGCTGTCCAACCTGGAAACGCATTCGTGGCGACTAACTGCTGAAACGAGCCAGGGATCCCTAAATTGTTTGCCTGTTCAAAATCCAAATTGATGAAGCCCTGCGAAAAACAGCCAATCGTGCCGATCATCAGAATGCAGATGACCCCAAAGTGCTTGATCGTTTTGCAAAAGACGGATCCGTGTTGAAGGCCATTCATCGTGTTTCGATCATCGCCCCGAACTGGCTGAATGGCAACCGAAAAAAGTCTGCCGCCCGTGTTTAACCGCCTGACTTTCTTGGCATGGCTTTTGCGACAGGTCAGCCTATGACGACGACAGCACGAAAACTCAAACGGAGCCGGTTTTTCAATACGATCAACATTGTCTGGCCGACCAATCATCTGCGGATGGCACGGCTCGATTTTTGGGGCGCGGTTGCGCTGGTTTGTGTGATCGGGATGCTGGTCAAGCTTGCCCAGTCGGTGCTTACAAATTGAGACACTCCTGTCTTGTTTCTTGACTGCGGAAATTTTCCAAGACCTTCCTGAAGACTAAAAAACCGAAGCGTTCGTCCATTATTCCGATGCCATCATAGGCGTCAGCGAAAGTTGGAAATCACCCATGGCCACCTCGAACGGCTTGCCGTCTTTGGTCGTCACCTGTTTGACAGTCAAATCGCGGGTTTTGCCGTCAGGACTCAAGGTTTCCAGCGAAAGCGTGAGTTCCACGTTGTGGCTGTCCAGTATTTTCGGGAGGAAGATGCAGTCCATGCCTCCGCCCAACTGCACGCAGGTTTCAAAATGGTTGGTCAGCGCCAGTTCGCCGAGGTTATGCAAGGAATTGGTCGCGGTGGCGGTGGCCGCCGGTGAAGCGCCCTTCGTTTGCGGCGCAGCGTGGTGGCAGTTCAAAGGCAGCAGGCCGGTCAGAAAGACCGCTGCGCCAGAAATGACATTGGACAAACCCATGACGCAGAAATAGCAGAAACCGCGCCACGATAATAATCGGGGAGAACCTGATGCCACTGAAAGGAACTGCAACCGGAACCGCGCCTGATGTGTCCCAAAAATGAATGGCGTCCTGATTTCAGTTCACCCGGTCGAAGACCAGCAGGGTCCTGCCGTCTTTGACCGACAAACGCAGACCGTCGTCGGTGGTGGCATTCAGAAACTTGTCTTCACCATTGAGAGTGATGTGCAGGGTGTAATTGGAACCGTCCCGGCTCCAGTCGCCATTCCAGTTTTCCAGCTGGAACGGCGGCTGCCCCGGCTGCGACTGGAACTTCGGCAGGTTCTTGACGAAAACCTGGTTGTCAGGCGTCACCAACACGGTGGTTTGCGCATAGGCCTGCGACCACAAGGCCCGGACGGCGCGCATGTCCTTGGCCTGAATTTTGGGATTGGCCTGGCGCAGCCAGGCGAGCGTCACGCCCACGTTCAACTGCCAGCGGCCCAGAATTTTTTGGCCGTCATACTTTGGCGACTTGCCGGTTTGCAGATAATTCGTGAGATCATTCATGTTGGTTTCAAGAATTCCCAAAACCAGAGACGTCAGTTCCTTGTTCTTCAGAAATTCCTGCACCGGCGGTTCCTTGAAAATGTCCCCGAGCGTCGCGCCGGCAGCCAGTGAATGGGTCAGCGTTGCATCGCCTACCAGTTTTTGCATGTCGTCGCGTTCCCACAACGAAGTCAGGGCTGGATAATCCGCAAACCGCTGGCCGATTTTCTGATCTCTTTGTTGCAGCAGGAAACCCGACAAATCCGCCAGCTTGTAATACATCGTTGGCAGCGTGCCCACGGCGCTCGCGGCGCGGGCCATGCCGGTGGATTGCAGGTCGGTGCCCAGCCGGTTCGTCAGCCGGATCAAGGCCGGCTGCGTTTGCGAGGCCGATGCCGCCTGCGTCGTCCCGTAGGAGAGGTTGAAAATCACAAAGCAAACCAGGACAAAATACACCGCGCCGTTCAGCAGGCCGACGCAGATGCCGAGCCGCGAATTCAGCCGCAGCCACAACGCCTGCCGCAGGTCGCCCGCCTTGTATCGGTAATAAACATCCGCCTTGCGATGCACGGTGAACGCCACGACTTTGAAAACAATGGAAACCAGAATGAAGCCGAACAACGGAGCCAGCGCCCAGGCGAGGATCGGATTGCTCGCGCCGAGATGCGGCAGCAGCGGATGAATCATTTTGCCGACCGGAACCGCCAGCAGCGCCGCCACCAAAATGCCGGCAAACGAAATCGCCGCGCGGATGGCGCCCTGACGCCAGCCGGCCAGCGACACGCCGGCCAAAATTAACAAGGCCAAAATCCAGATGCTCATGCCGCCATTAAAAATCATCCGCAAAAAAAAGCACGACTAAAATTGCTCCTTTGGTTGAAAACCTGGAAACTGCGGTTAGACTCCAACGGTGAAAATCTCGGTCATCGTCCCCGCCTTCAACGAGGAAAAACTCCTCGGTGCGTCGCTGGCCGAAATCAAGGCGGCGGCGGCGGCCTTCGCCCGGCGCGGCTGGGAGTTTGAAACCGTCGTCTGCGACAACAATTCCACCGA
>DATCBW010000135.1:0-9819 GCA_036511615.1 Verrucomicrobiia bacterium
AGTTCTTTGCGCTTGGTCACGTCCCAGATTTTTAGTCCGCCGGCAGCATCGCAAGTAGCAGCTACCGAACCGTCATAACAAAACCCCATATCGAATACGCGCGCTTCGTGAACGCCGAGCGTGGCGAGTTCATCTGATTGCGCCGCTTGCCATAGAAATCGCCACTCCCAATTGCGCAAATCCGCTTGTCCGGCAAAGGGTATGTGCCGCTTCAACAACTGTTGGGCTCGCAGAAAGTTTGAGTCTTTGAGGGCTTCACGGGCGAGATTCATGTCGGAAACATAAGCTTGAGCCTCAATACGCAGGCGTGACTGTTGCTCGGATATTGCTAAACGTCTTTGTTCGCGCTCCGCAGCTTTAGCTTTGAAGAACATCATTGTGGTCACCGTGAAACCGGTGACCAACGACGCAACAACAGCAGCAGCGGCAGCATAGGCCAGCCTGTTGCGGCGAATCGATTTTTGGAGCCGATAGGCCGCGCTTGGCGGGCGGGCCACAACGGGATCGTTGTTCAAATGGCGCTGAATGTCGGCGGCAAAGCCGGTGGCTGTCTCGTAACGGCGGCGGCGGTCTTTGTCCAACGCCTTCATCACAATCCAGTCCAAGTCGCCGCGCAACAGGCTGGATAGTTTGGCGGGAGCGGTTTGATGGCGTTCGGCGGTCAGGGTCAGTTCCTGTTCCGTCAACGTGGTAAGCTTGGCGGACGGGCGGGGCGGTTCTTTTTCACGCAGCGTGCGGAGAACTTCATCCAGCGCGGCAAGGTGAAGTTCCGCTGAATCAAATGGCTGGTGGCCGGTCAGCAGTTCATAAAGCAGAACGCCCAGCGAATAAATGTCGCTGCGCGTGTCAATGTCCAGCCCGCCCAGCCCGGCCTGTTCGGGACTCATGTAGGCGGGCGTGCCGATGAATTGCTCGAAGGCGGTGAACAGGGTTTTGTCCGTGAGCCGCTGGTCGGTTGTGGCCTTGGCGATGCCGAAATCAATTATCTTTGGCACCGCCGCGCCGTCCTGCTCGGTCACGAGGACGTTGGACGGCTTGATATCGCGATGGATGATGCCCTTCTGGTGCGCGTGCTGGATGGCCTGGCAGACCTGGATGAACAGATCAAGCCGCTGGCGGACGGAAAGTTTTTGCCGGTCGCAGTAGTCGGTGATCTTGATGCCGCGCACGAGTTCCATCACAAAATAAGGACGGCCGGTATCGGTCGCACCCGCATCAAATACTTTGGCGATGTTCGGGTGATCCATCAGCGCCAGCGCCTGCCGCTCGGCTTCAAAGCGGGCGATAACGGACTTGGTGTCCATGCCGAGCTTGATGATCTTCAGCGCGACACGGCGGCGGACGGGTTCCTCCTGCTCGGCCATGTGAACCACGCCACAGCCGCCCGCGCCGATTTGCTGGAGCAGTTTGTAGCGGCCAATCCAGTCGCCGGATTTTTCAGAAACAGGGATGACGACTGTTCCCTTGATTCCAAGCCCGAGTTGCAAGAGGCATTGCGGGCAATGTCCGCCCGGCGCATCCGGCGGCAAAGTCGTTCCGCACTTTGGACATTTTTTCGGTTCAATCATGGTTGGTTCAACGTCACATCTATTTCTAAAGCGAATCAAACCTGAAATTACAAGCCGTCAGCTTAACACCCTGATTGTCGGAATTTAACTAGCAATCGCCGCGAACAGGTGCCGGATTTCCTCGTCCACTTCGGCGGGGGTCGTGACCGTGTGGGCGATCTCGCTGCGCAACAATTCACCAAAACGCCGCCGGAACCGATGCACCGCTACCCGGACCGCACCTGCGCTCATGTCCAGGGCAGCCGCCCATTCCGCATACAAGCCCGGATTGATTTCGCCCGTAAGTCCCGGCTCAAGTTTTGCAAAAAGCTTTGCCTTGTCCGTCGCGATATATTCCTCCTTGAGCCGGGCAAGCACTTGATCCATCAGCGTGAACGCCCAGCGACGATCAAATAATTTCTCCGGTGTAAGCGAGCCTGCGGGTTCATGGCTGTAAAGTTCTTCTGCCATGATTTCATCCAAGGAAATGATCTGGTTCGGCCCGCCGCGTTTCAAAGTTTGCCGCCTGTCCCATTCGTTGGTCAAAAAATTCGTCGCGGCGGCGAGCAGGAAGGAGCGGAATCTTCCTTTTTCCCGGTTCACCTTTTTCAAAGTCTCCTTTTCAAGCAGGTGCGTGAAGAACGCCTGGGTCAAATCTTCGGCTTCGTGCCGATCGGAACCGCGCCGACGGATGAAGGCATAAATGGGATACCAGTATTTTCGGCAAAGCCGTTCCAAGGCGGCGGCGGCGCGGCCATAATTGGTCTGTCCTGCCGCCAACACAACGCTCCAATTTGTGGTGGTAAAATTATCCGCTTTGCGTGTCATGCCATTCAGTGCCGTGTTTTAGCAAAACCATTGCAAACTGCAAATTGAAAACCCGGTGGCAAATTTGGCATATGAAAAAATTGCCGCCATTTTTCCCCTGACATTCGCCAGTTTTCGATCAGAATGAAGGCATAATTATTTTATGCAAGCCACCCGAATTCTCCCCGATCTCCAATGTTCGCTCGTCTGTGAGGAGGTCCGCCAGGAAGCCAACGGCAATCTGTTCATCATCGGCGTCATCAACGCCCTTCGCGTGCCGCAACTGCCCGTCGTCGCCGGGCGCATCTGCATCCTGAACCGCTGGACGGCGGGCATCGGCCAGTTCAACGAGAGCGTCCGTCTCATCGCGCCGGACCAGATTACGGTCATCAGCAAGTCCGATTTGAAATTCGAGCTGCGTGATCCGTCGCACTCCGCGACCGGCGTGATGGTTTTTGGCAACGTGAAATTCGAGGCCGCCGGCGTCTATTTCATCGAGGTGCTGGTGGACGACGTGATGAAACTGCGTTATCCGCTCGTCGTTATCCATGCGCCGCCGCAGAACCCGCCTGCGGCGGAAATGCCAGCGGCCTGATTGATTTGATTCAGCCTGACCCCTCATCCGCAAGCGGGTGGGGGGTCTTTTTTAATCTGTGTTTCCTCCGTGTCCGACTGCGGCTAGACTTTAATTGTGAGCGCATTCACCGAACCGAGATTCGCCTGGGAACCGGTCACGCCGCGCGGGGTGGCGGCGTTTGCCCGCGCCTCGTTCGCGCGGTTCGTCGGGGTGCAGTCCGGCGTCGCGCTGCTCGCCGCCGCATCCATCGTGTGGCTGCTTGCAACCGATTTTTTCCCAACCGTTGACGCAGCCATCGGCCAGTTGCCGGATACCGCTGACATCAATGATGGAAAGCTGAACTGGCCGGAAGATTCGCCCAAGCTGATCGCCGAGGGCGACTTTCTGGCGTTCAGCGTGGACTCGAATCACAGCGGCCGGCTCCGTTCGCCCGCGCAGTTTCAATTCGAGTTCGGCGACAATTCCCTGTGCATCTACTCGCTGTTTGGCACGGCGGAAATTTTTTATCCGCCGGACCAGTCATTTTATTTCGACCGCCCCGACGTTCAGCCGCTTTGGGGCGCGTGGCGGCCGGAAATCCTCGGTCTCATTTTCATCGTCGGTTTTTTGGGACTGCTGCTGTCGTGGGCGCTGCTGGCGACCGCATATTTCCTGCCCGTCTGGCTCATTTCATTTTACACGAACCGCGACCTTAATTTCCGCCAGAGCTGGAAACTGGCCGGCGCGGCGCTCATGCCCGGCGCGCTGCTCATGTCGCTGGGCATCGTGTTTTACGGGTTGGGCGCGTTCGATGTCGTGCAGCTCTGTTTCGCCTTTGCGATGCACCTCGTCATCGGCTGGATTTACCTGTTCGTCAGCGTGCTGTTTTTGAACCGCGCGCTGCCGACGGAGAAAAAAAATCCGTTCCTGCCGAAAGGCAAATGATCTGGCTGGCTGAAAAAACCTGATTGTGTCCTGCCGTCCAAGAAAACTCAAACTACCTGTAGCGGCGGGAATTGCTTGCCGAGGATGGGCACACTCTTCGTCTTGAGCCAGCTTTCCAGCACGCCGGCATAGACGCTGCGGAAGTCCACGTTGTATTTCACATCACCTTCAAACAAATCCTGCGACGCGAGGCTGGGATAATGGCCGAGCAATCCGGCTTTCACCTTGTCGCCGACGATGAACATGGGCGCCGCCGCGCCGTGGTCCGTGCCTCCGTTGGCGTTTTCCGCGACGCGGCGGCCAAATTCGCTGAAGGTCATCACGAGGACGCGCTGCATATTGCCCTGCGCCTTCATGTCCGCGACGAAAGCTTTCATGGAATCGCCGAGGTCGCCGAGCAGACGCTGCTGAGTGGCCACTTGGTTGGTGTGCGTGTCGTAGCCGCCCTGTGAAACATAATAAACACGCGTGGGCAGGCCGCCGCCGATGAGCTTGGCGACCATCTTGAGCGAATTGGCGAGCGGTGAGTTGGGATAGACCGCCTGATTTTGCACGCGCGCGGCAATGCCCCGGATTTCATCTGAACTCTGCTGTGCATCCAGCGCGGTGCGCGTGATGAAATTAATCGCCCGGCCGCCGGTCATGGGCATTCCCGCCGGCAACGAAGCGATGCTGCCGCCGGAATTGGCATTGTCATCCGGCGTCATGCCCGGAGCGGAAGTTTCCATCCCCGGGCCGGAAGTCTCCAGTTCGTTCAGTTTTTGATACGATTCCTGGGCCTCCTTGTTGTTGGTCATGAAACGGTAATTCGCCGGATTGCTGAAGCAGATGCCTTTCGGATTTTTGGCGAAAAAGGATTCCGGCAACTGGCTGCCGATGGTCACGCCGACGGCGGGATCGGCACCGGCGCAGGCGTTGTCAAAGTAGCGTCCGAGCCAGCCGTATTTTTCAATGCGGTCGGAATCACTCGCCGTCTGCCAGATTTCCGTCGAGCGGAAATGCGAACGGTTCGGGTTCGGATAGCCGACGCCCTGGATCACGGAGAGCTGGCCGGCGTCGTAAAGCTCCTTGAAACCTTTCATCGCGCCGTGCAAGCCGATGTCGTCGCTCACTTTCAAAATGTCCTCCGCCTTCAAGCCGATTTTCGGGCGCGCTTTGTGATAAAAATCATTTGCATAAGGCACGACGGTGTTGAGGCCGTCGTTGCCGCCGGCCATTTGCAGGACGACGAGAATGGTCGCGTCCTTGCCGGTGACAATCTGCGTGGCAGAATCGGCGGCCTGCGCCTGTAGCGCGGAAAAGGTGTCCGCGAGAAACGCCGGCACAGTCCACGTCAGCGCGCTGCCGAGGACGGTGCGGCGCAAAAATTCGCGCCGCGTGTGAAGAATGATTGCATTTTTCATAATTTTCCATTCCTCCTCTTCCTCATGCTCATCCTCACAATCGTTTCATTGCGAGAATGAGGATGAGCATGACGATGAGGATGATTGTTTATCATGTGACTTGATAGTCCGGGGTGGACATCATCAGCCGGATGGCGGTGGCGATGTCTGCGTTGGACATTTTGGTTTTGGCATCGAGAAAATCCTGCAACGCCTCCTGCTGGTTTTGATGAAGCGTGGTTTGAAACAGCCGTTGCTGCAGCGAGGCGATGATAGCATGATTGTCGTCGCGCTGTTCCGGCGTCAGAATTTTTTCCACGTTCACGCCGCCCATGCGCACACGCTGTATGGCGCGCTCCAGTCTCATGCCGCCCTGGCCGCCGGGTTTTTTCGCCAGGTCGCCTGCGGTCAACGGTGGAACCGAGCCGTCAATGAGCGACTGCGCGTCGTTGTAGCGCGTCAGCAGGGTGTTGGTCGTGATCCAGGTGATGCCGCCGTCCCAGCCCTTGACGTTCGGCGGCGCGAACAAATCCTGGCCCAACTGCCGCAACATTCCATAGCTCACGAGCGTCGGCGGCAGGTCGCACTCCAGCATCCGCACGCTGCCAATCAACCATTGCACCGGGCTTTTCACCGCGTTGCGGACGATGTCCGTGCCGTAAAATTCCTCGCTGCGAAACATCGCGCGCAACATCGGCTTGAGATCATTGCTGTTCTCACGCAATACGGCGGCCAGCGCGGCGTTCATGGCAGCATCCGGCTCCTGGCCTGCAAAGTAATTCCACAACTTCGCCGTGATGAACCGCGCGGCCTGCGGCTGGGACACAACGATTTTAATCACGTCGTTGCCGTCGAAATTTCCCACGCGGCCCAGAATGGTCTTCATGCTGTTGTCGTGAAAAACCGGGCGGTAGATGAATTTTTGCGCCTGCTGATCCAGCGACCAGCCGGTCAGCGCCCGCGCACATTCCGTGACATCCTTTTCCGTGTAATGACCTTCGCCGAGCGCAAACAGCTCCATGTTCTCGCGCGCGTAATTTTCGTTCGGATGTTCCTTGCGGCTTTGCGCCTGGTCCAGCCAGACGAGCATCGCCGGATCCTGTCCCGCTTCAGTCAGCAGCAACTGCCAGTTGCCCGTGGCGAGCCGGCGGAACAGTTCGTTCTGCCGCCACATATAATAGGGATTGCGAACTTTCTCGACGCTCGTGGCGAAATGGCCGTGCCAGAACAAAACCATTTTCTCCTGAAACGGCCGCGGGCCGCGCGCCATGCGTTGCAGCCACCAGCCGCGCAACTCCAGCATCCGCTGGTTCTCCAACTGCCGTTGCTGCTGCTGCAATTGTTTCTTCGCCTCCGGCGTGGCGGCGTTCCTGATGCCTTCGCGGAACTGCCGGACTTCCTCCGGGTTCGGGTGCGCCCAGTCGGGATTCGGCGTCGGATCGGGGATGAGCTGGTAATCGAGCAGGGACGAAACCGCCCGGTCCGGGCCGAGGTCGGCCAGCTTTTGAAGCTCCTGCGGCGGGCCGCCAAAACCGGCGCGGTTCAGCAAATGCGCCGCCATCGCGTAATTCCAGCGGTCATTGGTCAGCGGTTTCAGCATACGACATACAACTTGTTAAAACGGCTACTGTAATTGCTATCATAGACGTATGACCTTTCAGATAGGTTTCAGGCCGGTTTGACATATTAGCACAGAAATGCGAATTGGAAAACGCCCGTTCGGGCAGGGTGCCTTGATTTTCGGGATTATGTATTTGACGGAAGTTAAACGGGCAGGGACGCCGCGCGGCGGCGTCACCGGCCCGCGCAGGGCCGGAACGCTTGGAAACAGACGTGTCGGTTGTCCGCTTTCATTCCGTCGCCTGACGCTGCGCTCGCGACGGGACAGCGCAGCGCGCTGTCCCTGCCTTGATGGTTTGTGAACGGCATAATCCCAGAAAGTTTACCAAATGGCTTGCATTCGGCACGCACTTTGCTAAAAGCAAATCGTTTGCAACTCGTAAAACGCCATTTCAAGCGGCACAGCAAGGCGGTTATCGCCTCGTTGCTGGCTGGTCTTGTCCTGCTGCTGGACGCGATGGCGGCTTGCCCCGCGCTGCATGAACTGATTCACCACGACGCCGACCAGCCCGGTCACGAGTGCGCCGTCACGCTGTTCGCGCACGGTCACGTTGACTCGACTTCCGTTGACGTTCCGGTCGCCGCCGCTGTTGTTCCCATTGAGACAACTCTGCAAGCTGAATTTCTCGTTTTTGCCCCGGCCATCCAAAATCTTCCCGCTGGCCGCGCTCCGCCGGTTCTTCACGCAGTTTCCTGATTCGTTGGTTTCGGACGGATTGCTCCGCCCGGAATTTTTTCCCTGAACCAAATTTTTGCATTGCTCCACGTGGCGTGATGCAAGACGCGAACCCGTAAAAAAGTTCGCGGAGCAGTTGTTAATTTTAACCAGTTTATTTTATGAAAAATTTGAAAGAACAGAAAAGTCGGAATCGGAGAATTTATTTGTCGGTCATTTCATTGGTGGCGTTGTCGTGCGGCAGCAGGGCGCTGGCGCAGACGAACAGCGCGTCCGTGACGGGCAGTTCCACGAACGTGACGGAACTGGGCAACATCACAGTCATCGGCAAGCTGGATCAGCAGCGCAGCCAGATTCTGCCGAATCTAGGCGCAACGGCCTACACGCACACGGCGGAACAAATCCAGGACCAGTCACAGGGCGACAATGCGCCGCTCAACCAGATCGTCCTGCGTTCGCCGGGCGTGGCGCAGGATTCGGCGGCGAACGGCGATCTGCACGTGCGCGGCGAGCACGCGAATTTACAATATCGTATCAACGACGTGCTGCTGCCGGAGGGCATCACGGGTTTTGGACTGGAACTCGACCCGCGCTTCGTGGACTCGATGCAGCTCATCACCGGCTCGCTGCCGGCGCAATACGGATTCCGCACGGCGGGCGTCGTGGACATCCAGACCAAAAGCGGCGCGTTCGTCAACGGCGGCGAAGCCGAAGTTTATGGTGGCAGTTTCGACACGGTGCGGCCGAGTTATGAATACGGCGGCTCGTCGGGAAAATGGAATTACTTCGTGGACGGCAGCTACGAACACAGCGGGCTGGGCATTGAAAATCCGACGCCAAGCCACAGTGCCATCCATGACGATACGGACCAGGAGAAAATATTTTCGTATCTGTCCTACTTGATTGACGACACGAGCCGCGTCAGTTTCATGGGCAGCGCGTCTTACAGCAATTTTCAAGTGCCGAACACGCCGGGCCTGCCCGCCGGCACTTCGCCAAACGGCAACCCGTGGCTGACCGGAACCAATTTCAACTCGGCCAGTTTGAACGAACAGCAGCGCGAGCAAAATTATTACGGCGTCGTGACGTATCAAAAATCCGTCGGCGATTTCAACGGCCAGTTGTCCGTGTTTGGCCGCGCCAGCGGTGTGCATTTCCGGCCCGACCCGGTCGGCGATTTGTATTTCAACGGCGTGGCGAGCGACGAGGAACGCAAACTGTATTCCGAAGGCTTGCAGGCCGACGGCAGTTATGATCTCGGCGACAAGCACACGATTCGCGGCGGCGGGATGCTGCTGAACGAAACCGTTTTTGCCGATTCGTCAACCACGGTTTTTCCCGTGAACGGCAACGGCGATCCGAACGGCGCGCCGGAAACCATCGTGGACAACAACCGCCTGCGCGGCCTGTTCGCGGGCGTGTATTTGCAGGACGAGTGGAAGATGTTCTCCAAATTCACGGTGAATTACGGCGCGCGGTTTGACGTTTTCAATTCGTCATTCGACAACGAATGCCAGTTGAGTCCGCGCGTGAACATGATTTACCAGCCATTTGATGGAACGGCGCTGCACGCGGGCTACTCGCGTTATTTTACGCCGCCGCCGGTGGAAAATGTTTCCGGCAGCGACGTGGCGCTGTTTGACAACACGTCGAACGAATCGCCCACCGGTCAGGACAGTCCCGTGAAGGCCGAGCGTTCGGATTATTTTGACGCGGGCATTACACAAAAACTTGCGCCCGGATTGCAGGTCGGCGTGGACGGCTACTATAAATACGCCCACAACCAGCTCGACGACGGATTGTTTGGGCAGACGCTGATTCTTTCCGCGTTCAACTATGCCTTGGGCAAAGTGTATGGCGTGGAATTCACCGGCAACTACACGCACGGCGGCTTTTCCACTTACGCGAACGTCGCGTGGTCGGTTGCGCAGGGCGAAAATTGGAATTCCGCACAATTCCTTTTTGATCCGAATGACGCGGCTTACGTCCAGAACCACTGGATTTATCTCGATCACGACCAGCGCGTGACCGGCTCGTTCGGCGCGGCCTACACCTGGAAGGAAGGCCAGAAATGCAGCACGCGGCTGTATGCGGACGCGATTTACGGCAGCGGCCTGCGGACGGACGAGACGACTCCCGACGGCTCGACCATCCCGAACGGCGGCAGCGTGCCCAGCTATTACACGGTCAACCTCGGCGTGGAGCAAAGCTTCAAAGTGGCGAAAAACAAAACTTTGAAGGCGCGGCTTGACGTCGTGAACGTGACCGACAACATCTACGAATTGC
>DATCBW010000136.1:0-3659 GCA_036511615.1 Verrucomicrobiia bacterium
GGCGTGCATTTCATGGCGGAGACGGCGAAGATTTTGAATCCAAACAAAATCGTGGTGCTGCCGGACAAGGACGCGGGCTGTTCGCTGGAAGAAAGCTGTCCGGCCCCTGCCCTAGCGAAGCTGCAGGCGACGAATCCAAATTTCTGGACGATTGCCTACATCAATTGCAGCGCGGCGGTGAAGGCGTTGTGCGACGTGATCGTGACCAGCGGCAACGCGGAACGCATTGTCCGCGCCGCGCCGAAGGATCGGGACATTTTGTTCGTGCCGGATGAAAATCTCGGCCAGTGGGTGATGGAACAGACGGGCCGGCCAATGACTTTGTGGAAGGGCAATTGTTACGCGCACGTCGAATTTCAGCACGAGAATGTCCTGAAACTGAAGCAGCAGTTTCCAGACGCGAAGATTGTGGTCCACCCGGAAAGTGTCCGCGAAGTGCGTCAGTTGGCGGACGCGGTTTGCTCGACGGAAAAGATGATTCTGTTCTGCAAACATGATCCGGCGAAACGGTTCATCATCGTCACGGAGTCGGGCATCATCCACCGGATGCGGAAGGAATGTCCGGGCAAGGAATTTCTCTGCGCGCCGGTGTTTGACGCGATGCGTGCGCCGACGGACCACTGCCGTTGCAGCGAGTGCAAATTCATGAAGATGAACACGCTTGAAAAAGTCCGCGACTGCATGAAAAATCTCGCGCCGCGCGTGGAGCTGCCGCCGGAAATCATCCGGCGCGCGCGCCTGCCGATTGAGCGGATGCTGGAGATTTCCGCGAAGCCGGTTGAGAACGCGGGGTGAAGTTTTTGCCGAGATTGCCGGCCCGCCAAAATGGGGGCGCGACAAATACATTTCGGCCAAACTGCTTGACTCCGCATTTTGGCCAAGCGCACATTGCTTGAGGTTATGACTGAACTCATCTTGCTGGCCCATGTCGGGTTCGGGGTCGGCTGCCTCGTCACGACACTGTGGGTGTTTGTGGATGTGCTGAATGTTTCCGAAGCCAACCAAGGCCGGATCCGCAAGATGAGTTGTGCCGCAGCGGTCTTCATGTGGCTGGCCTTTTTTATCGGCGGTTACTGGTATGTTTTCTTCTATGCGGCGGACAAGGCGATTATTCTAAAGGGGCCGTGGCCGTTCTCGCACCATTTCTTCATGGAGACCAAGGAGCATCTGGTCATCATTCTGCTGATGCTGGCCACCTATCTGCCCATCGCCGCCGCCGGCCATCTGGCGGCAAACAAGGACGCGCGCCGCGTGGTGCTGTGGGTCGCCGGCATGATGGTGCTGCTGGCATTGATGATGGAGGGCGACGGGGCAATCATTGCGATGGGGGTCAAAACCGGATTGCTGGCGAGATAAAATTAAACTGGAGAACGATCATGGAAAACACCGGCCTGTCAAAATATACCGTTTCATTCGGACTCGCCCTGGCCCTGGCCAGCGTGGTCAACGGCCTGCTGGTGATTGCGAAGGAGAAAATTCCCGCCGTCCAGGCCGGGATGCAGAAACTCACCGGCAATCATTGGGTTTCTCACGGCGTCATCGTCCTTGGTCTTTTTGCGTTGTGCGGCTGGCTCTTTGCGCAGGCCAACGGCGGCCAGGGGATCAAGCTGTCAGTCAATCGCTTTGTGGGCACGCTCGTGGCGGGAGTCGTAACGGGCAGTTTAATCATCATGGGATTCTATTTAATCGGAGATTAGCCAAGTTGTTTCCTGACAGCGACGAGGGCCAGACATTCCGTTGATGGAGCCAAACTGGCGGATTTGAGCGGACGCTGGAGTTTCCGGGAAACCGCATTGAGAATGCGGGTTGAACAGCGGTTTCAAATCCTTTCACGCGAAATTTTTTCCTTCGATTTTACCGCCGCCCGCATTGTAACCAAACTGTTACATTGACGACGCATGGTTGTAACAAGATGTCTTCAAAGTGTTGGCGCACTTGAAACCATCAACCATGAAAAAAACACGCATACGAAAAAACTCTTACAAGACAAAAACGGCCTTGTTGGCGGGCGCAGCGGCGCTCACGGCCTTCACCTGTCAATCACACGCGCAGTCGTCGGTGGACTCGCTGCTGAACAAACTGGAGCAGAAAGGCATCCTGACGGCGGACGAAACGAAGGCGCTGCGGGAGGAAAACGACATGGACACCACGAATGATTTCAACTCGGCGCTCAACGCGAAATTTCCCATGGCGCCGTGGGTGAAAAGCTACAAGATCAGCGGAGATTTTCGCGGCCGGTTCGAGCAGTTTTCCGGCAACGACAGCGCGCTGAGTGACCGGACGCGTCTGCGCTACCGGCTGCGCTTCGGCATCGTCGCCGAATTGATGGACAACATGGAAGTCGGCTTCCGCCTCGGTTCGGGCGATCCAGCTCCCGGCAGTTTCTCCACCCAGGGCAATCCGTTGTCCCAAAACAGCACGATGCAAAATAATTGGAGCGACAAAGGGCTCTACATTGATGCTGCCTACGCCAAGTGGACGGCCATCAATTCCGGCGACTGGCTGCTCGCGGCCACCATCGGCAAGATGGACAATCCGTTCAAGTTTACCTGGATGGTGTTTGACCCCGACCTGACACCGGAAGGCGGGGCCATCAACGGTGCCTACACCTTCAATGACAAACACAGCCTCACCTATGCCGGTGGTGCTTTCGTGCTGGACGAGGAACCCAGCAACACGCATGATCCGTTCATGTATGGCGGCCAGGTTTTGTGGAACGCCAAGTGGTCGTCCAAATGGAGCAGTTCGCTGGGCGTCGGCGCGTTTGCGATTGTCAGCCCGGAGCAGCTCACCACCAGCAATGTGCCCTACATCAACCAAGGCAACACACGCAGCGGCAAGGGTGTTTTGCTTAATAACTATACACCGGTCATTGCAGATGCGAGTCTGACTTACACATTCGACAAGGTGCCGCTTTATCCCGGCGCGTTTCCGGTGAAATTGCAGGGCGAATTCATGAACAATCCCGGCGCGTCGGCCAACAACAACGGCTATTGGGCCGGCGTGACTTTCGGCAAATCCGGCAAAAAACACACGTGGGATTTGTCCTACCGTTATGAACAACTTGAGGCCGATGCCTGGTATGACCAGCTCGTGGACGATGACAACAGCACTTATTACCAGCACGCGCCGGTCGCCGGTGGTTCCGGTTTTGCGGGAGGCACGAATGTCAAAGGCCACTTCATGAAGCTCAATTATTCCATCACCGATTCACTGACGTTCTCGGCGACCTGCTACCTGAACAGCCTGATCAATCAGACGCTCGCCGGCGGTGTCAAGGAACCCCAAAGTGGAGCCATGCATTTCATGGCCGACCTGATGTGGAAATTTTAATGTCACCAAATCGTAACGTGAACAATTGATAAAAACTGATTAACTCTACTTGAAAATGAAAAAACTGATTCTTCCCATTCTCGGTATTGGCGGCCTTGCGGCGGCCGCACTGGTCATCATCTCCAACTCCAAACGCCATGCGACAATGATTGGCGGCGCGGCGGCCTTGCTGGTCGCACAGACCAACGCCACGGCGCAGACGCTCATCAACGGCGCAGGTTCGACCTTCGACTACCCGGCCTTCACCAAATGGTTTGAAGCCTACGGCAAGGATCATTCTGACGTTCGCTTCAACTATCAATCCATCGGCTCCGGCGGCGGGCAAA
>DATCBW010000137.1:0-7846 GCA_036511615.1 Verrucomicrobiia bacterium
TACTCAATCGGCCTTGTCGGCACCTCTCCGACCTGTTCGCTCGGCAGCACGGTCACCCCGGCGCACGTCCTTCCGTAACCGTTACGGGTTGGTATGACATCAAGCCCAGGGCGCAAGCCTTGGGCTTTTTTGTTTTCAAGCCGGGGTTGGCTGCTAGGAATTTGATTCTGGCATTTAGGATGCTTGTTATTAAACTAGCAGTTCTGGCAGGCAATTCGTGAACGCTGTTTGTAATCATATTTAACCAGCCTGCCGGGTGTTCACACTGCGTCATAAACAATGAAAAACACCCGAACAACCGGTTTGGGCGGGTTCACTCTGGTTGAGATCATGATTGTCGTGGCCATCATCGGCCTGCTGGCGGCAATTGCGATTCCCAATTTTATTCATGCCCGTGCCAAGTCGCAGGCGACCGCCTGCATCAACAACCTCCGGCAGATTGAAACCGCCGTTCAACAAGTGGCGATTGAACAGAACAAGCACGTCGGAGACGTCCTGATTTATCCTGATGATGTGACGCCTTACATCAAGCTCAATGCGAACGGTAAAATTCCGTCCTGCCCGGCGGGCGGCACCTACAGCCTGCTGCCGGTGGGAGCCGATCCGCAGACGGTTTGTTCGCTCGGCTCCACGGTTGATCCGGCACACATACTGCCGTGACACTGGCGGCATGGGTGAATGATTGACTCGTCGGAATTTTTCCTTTATGAAAACCCGGATGAATCAACCGTTTCGCCAACAGCCATGACGGCGATTTTGCAGACGCAAAAATTACGCGTCGAATTTCGCACCCGCGAACTGCGCCAGCCGGTCAAAATCGCCTTGCAGGGACTCGATCTTCAGGTCAACGCCGGCGAAGTGTTTGGCTTCCTCGGCCCCAACGGCGCGGGCAAGACCACCACGATGAACGTCCTGCTCGGATTCGTCCCGCCGACGAGCGGCTCGGCCAGCCTGTTTGGAATTGATGTCCGCCAGCCCATCGCCCGCCAGCGCATCGGCTATCTGCCGGAGCTGACCTATTACTACAAATTTTTGACGGCGGAGGAGCTGCTCCGCTTCTACGCCAAAATTTTCAGCCTGTCGCGCGCTGAAACCGACAAACGGATTCCTGAACTTCTCAAACTGGTCGAACTCGAACACGCCGCCAAACGGCCGATCAAATCATATTCCAAAGGAATGCAGCAGCGCGTCGGCCTGGCGCAGGCGCTCATCAACAATCCCGATCTGCTGATCTTGGACGAGCCGACCAGCGGCCTGGACCCGCTGGGCCGCATGAAAGTCCGCGAAATCATCCAGCGCCTCAAGAACGAGGGCAAAACCGTTTTCTTTTCCTCGCACGAACTCGGCGAAGTCGAAACCGTCTGCGACCGCGTCGCCATCATCCATCAGGGCGAACTCAAAACCGTCGGGCGCGTGGGCACAATCATGGGAAACTATCCGACCCTCGAAAAGGCGTTCCTGAACATCGTCGGCTATCAACCGCAAACCGCACCATGAAAACCATCTTCGCCATCGCCGGCGTCGTCATCAAGGAACTTTACCGCCGCAAGGATTTCTACGTTTTGTTTGCGCTCACGGCGCTCATCACGCTGGCGGCCGCCGCCGTGCATTTTTTCCACGAGCCGAACATCATCCGCTACGTCAAGGACCTTTGCCTGTTGTTGATTTGGATCGCGGCCTGGATCATCACCATCGCCACGACCGCGCGGCAGATTCCGATGGAGCGCGAGAGCCGGACGATTTTCCCGCTGCTGGCCAAGCCGGTGACGCGCGGACAGGTCGTGCTCGGAAAATTTTTTGGCTGCTGGCTGGCGAGCGGCCTCGCGCTGGTGATCTTTTATTTGTTTTTCATCGTCGTCACCGGCTCGCGCGAACATTACTGGCCTTTGTTGGAATACTTCCAGGCCATTTTGCTGCAATGGATCATGCTGGGCATGTTGACGGCCATGACGTTGCTGGGTTCAATTATTTTCGCCGCGCCTTCTTCCACCGTGACCATCGTCTTGATCGCCATTTTCAGCATCTGGTTTCTCAGCCCGCATCTAAATGTCGTTGCGCTGCACAACCCCGAACCTATGCGCGACATCTTATACGCGGCCTATTTTATTCTGCCGCATCTTGAATTCTTTGATCTGCGCGAGCGGCTGGTGGGCGACTGGGGCCTGGTGCCCTGGAGCGCGTGCGGGCTGGCGGCGCTCTACGCGGCGGCTTACACGGGATTGTTTCTGCTGCTGACCTGGCTGGGTTTTCGCCGCCAAAATTTGAGCACGTGATGAAAAAGGTTTCGCCTGGTTATTGGCTGGCGCTGTTGTTGGCGGCGTGTTTCACCCTGGCGACGCTGTTTGTGCCGCGCGCCGGCTGGTGGAACAACGCGCCGGATGCGGCGCATTGGAACGGCCGGTCCGCCTCGGACAACGCCTTCCGAATGTTGCTGGGCGACGGGCGGAAATTATTTGCCAACGAATTCTTCACGATGGCCGATGTCTATTTTCACAGCGGTTATTACCCGTCCATGTTTGACGCGCATGAATCGGAACTGGACGTCGCCGCCGGCGCGCAGGGAAAAGCCGGCGATTCCGATTCGACCAGCGACGATTTCCTGGGACCGCCGAAAAACTGGATTGACGCCTTGGGCCGCAATTTCAAGCCCAACAAACACACCCATTTGGATGCCGGCGGGGCGTCGGGAAACCTGAAGACCTCCTCCGTGGAAGAAATCCTGCCGTGGTTGAAACTCTCCGCAGAAATGGATCCGCAAAAAATCGAAACTTACACGGTCGGCGCTTATTTCCTGCGCACCTCCCTGCACCAGCCGAACCAGGCGGAGGAATTTCTGCGCGAAGGCTTGCGCAACAATCCCCGCAATTGCGAAATTCTTTTCGCGCTGGGCCGGCTGTATTACGATAATTATCACGACTCCAACCGCGCGCGCAACGTGTGGCTGCTCGCGTTAAAAAAATGGAACGCGCTGGATGCAAAATCCAAAGCGGACGAAAAGCTTGTGTCCGAAGAAATCACCGTCAACCTTGGCAACCTTGAACGTGCCGCTGGCAACGATGCCCAGGCCATCCACTGGCTGGAAGCAGCGCAGAAAGTTTCGCCCGCGCCCGCCGCGCTCCAGAAGCAAATTGACGAAATTAAGGCGAAGATGGCTGAACCATCGTCGTCGCCGACCAATTCAGCCCGTTAAATCCGGCGCAATTGCGCTTTGTTTTTCCCGTCCGGCTTTGATTTAATGGCCGCGATGAAAACCCGGCAGGCAAAAATTTCGCGCATCACGAAGGAAACCAAAATTTCCCTCGCTCTCAACCTTGATGGCAAAGGCAAATCCACCGTCAAAACCGGCATCCCGTTCTTCGACCATATGCTCACGCTGTTCGCCAAGCACGCGACGGTGGATTTGGAACTTCAATGTGACGGCGATCTGGAAGTGGACGCGCATCACACGGTTGAAGACTGCGGCATCACGCTCGGACAGGCGTTTGCCGTGGCGCTGGGCGACAAGCGCGGCATCCGCCGCTACGGCCACGGTTTTCATCCGAAAAATCCCTTGACCGGCGAAGCTTTCGTGCCGATGGACGAATGTCTCGCCCGCTGCGTCGTGGATTTCAGCGGACGCCCGCACCTGGTATGGCGCGGGCTGGACAAATTTTCGCAGAAGAAAATTTCCGCTGCTGAAAAAAATCAGGACGCCTCCAGCGCGTTCCGGTTCGGCCTCGCGCGCGAATTTTTTCAGGGCTTTGCCAACGAGGCCCGCTGCAATCTCCACCTCGAACTGCTTTACGGCGACGAACCGCACCACATTGTCGAGGCGCTGTTCAAGGCGTTCGCCCGCGCGGTGGACGCCGCGCGCCGGCTCGACCCGCGCATCGCCGGCCAGTTGCCCAGCACCAAGGGAAAACTCTGAAGCCGCCAGTTTCGGTTGGGAATATGCTTTTGGGCCGGCGTGTGAAGCATCCACAGTTCTGGCGGCAAATTTCCCATGTCAACTTTTTTATTGCGTTAATGCAATTTCAAAGTATTCTTAAATAAAGAACCCAACGAAATGTTGCCATGAAAGAATTGTCATCGTCGCGCCCGTCGCCAAAAGCATTCACTCTGATCGAACTGCTGGTCGTCATCGCCATCATCGCCATTTTGGCGGCCATGCTGCTGCCGGCGCTGGCGGCGGCCAAAGAAAAGGCCATACGATTAACGTGCTTGAACAACACGAGACAACTTTACCTCGGTTTGCACATGTATGCCGATGACAGCAAGGACAAGCTGCCAGCGCTTACCGGAGCAGCAAACTGGTGCTGGGACATACCTGCGCCTGCAACTCAAAAAATGATCAACAGCGGCTGCACAAAAAAAACCTTTTATTGTCCCAGCACCGCGCCTCAATTTACCGACAATGAAAATTTTTTGAATCCCTATCCCAACTCACTGTGGAGCTTTGGCTTCCCACCCGGATCCAGTGAGAACGATCCGAGTGTTTTTCACATCGTCGGTTACGACTTTGCACTCAGCGGAGCCGCCTCCAAGCTTAATACGCGGTATCAGAACACGACAATTAATTCAGAAAGCCATGGCGCATTTATCGACAGTGTCGCCGAACGCGCGCTTATTTCCGACATCATTATCAGCGACAACAATACGTATCCCGCCACTCCGGGCGAGCCGTTTCAGAATATAGCGGGAGGCTTTTACAAGCACCATTTAAGCGCGCATTTGAAAAAGGGAATGCCAAGCGGGTCTAATATTGCTTACAAAGACGGACACGCGCAGTGGAAAAAGCTTAATTCCCCGCCGGCTGGTTTTTCGGTTCCAGCTACCGGCCCGTGGTTGGACGCGGAAAACACCTATACAATGGTTCGCACCTCCTCCGGTCCGTGGTTTTGGTGGTAACTCTGATTGGAATTTCAGTTCAGCGCCCCGCACCATGCCGGGCGCTTTTTTGTTTTTCTGAAACGCCCGTTCGCTGGTAACTTGTCGCCATGCGAATTTTGTCAGGCATCCAGCCCAGCGGCGCGTTGCACCTCGGAAATTATTTCGGGATGATGCGTCCCGCCATCGAGCTTCAGGAAAAAGGCGAGGCGTTTTATTTCATCGCGGACTACCACTCGATGACCTCGCTGTTCGACGCAAACGAGCGGCGTAAGAATACTTTGGACGTGGCGCTGGATTTTCTCGCGTGCGGCCTCGATCCGAAAAAAGCCGTTTTCTTCAAACAATCCGACGTGCCGGAAGTGACCGAGCTGGCGTGGCTGCTGACTACATTGACGCCGATGGCGATGCTGGAAAATTGCCACAGCTATAAAGATAAATTGGCGCGCGGACTTGCGCCGAATCACGGCATCTTCGCTTACCCGGTGTTGATGGCCGCCGACATATTGATTTACGACTCGAACACCGTTCCCGTCGGCAAGGACCAGAAACAACACGTCGAAGTCACACGCGACCTCGCGATCAAGTTCAACCACACTTACGGCGAGACATTTGTAATTCCCAAGGAGCAAATCCGCGAAAGCACGGCGGTTGTGCCCGGCACGGACGGCGATAAAATGTCGAAGAGCTACGGCAACACGATTGAAATTTTCGGCGACGAGCAAGCCCTCCGAAAAAAAATCATGGGCATCACGATGGATTCGCGCCCGCCCGCCGAGCCGAAGCCCGACGCCGACCAAAACCTCGCCATCCAATTGCTCAAGCTCGTCGCGCCCGTTGCTGTCGCGGCGGATTTTGAAAACCGCCTGCGCGCCGGCGGCCTCGGCTACGGTGATTTGAAAAAGGCGCTGTTCGAGAATTATTGGAATTGTTTCGCCGACGCGCGGAAGAAACGTGCGGAGCTGGCGGCAAATTTGGATTACGTCCACGGCGTCCTCGCCGCCGGCGCGGCCAAAGCGCGCGTGCTGGCGCAGCAGGTCTTGAAGCGCGCGCGCAAGGCGAGCGGCCTGGAATGAGCCAGGCTGCCGCAACCCGGTCCGCGACCAGCCGCCTGCGGCTGCGCGTCACGGCGACCGCGGAAACCATTGTGCGCTCCGGCCATCCGTGGCTTTTTGCGGACAGCATTCTGGAATCAAATCGTGCTGGAAAAACCGGCGAACTTGCCGTCATCTACGACCGCAAGGACAAATTTCTCGCTGTCGGTTTGTTTGATCCTGATTCGCCCATTCGCGTCCGCATTTTGCACGCGGGCAAACCGCAGACGATTGACGCCGCGTGGTGGCGGGCGCGGCTGGAAAAGCCGCTCGCTGTCCGCCACAATTTATTTGACCGGCAAACCACCGGCTCCCGTTTGATTCACGGCGAGAGCGACGGCTGGCCCGGCCTGGTGCTGGACCGCTACGACACGACGTTCGTGCTGAAACTTTACACCGCCGCCTGGCTGCCTCGTCTGGACGAGACGCTGGCGTTGATCAAGGAGACCATTCCGTGCGAACGCATCGTCCTGCGTTTGAGCCGCAACCTACAGGCTTTTGCTGAAAAGCAATTTCAATTGCGCGACGGGCAAATTCTTTTTGGTTCTTCACCGGAAGGCCCGGTGATATTTTCGGAGAACGGAATTCAGTTTGAAGCCGATGTTTTGCGCGGCCAAAAAACCGGATTTTTTCTGGATCAACGCGAAAACCGGGCGGAGGTCGAAAAGCTTTCGCGCGGCAGGAAAGTTCTCAACGCCTTCAGTTTTTCCGGCGGCTTCTCGGTTTATGCCGCGCGCGGCGGAGCGAAGTCCGTGACCGATCTCGACATCAGCGCGCACGCGCTGGGATCGGCGAAACGAAATTTTGCGCTGAACCAGAACTTCCCCGGAGTGAAAACCTGTCTTCACAAAACCGTGCAGGCGGACGCCTTTGAATGGCTGGCGGCGGGCGGAGAGAAATTTGATTTGATCGTGCTCGATCCGCCGTCGCTGGCCAGGCGCGCGACGGAACGCGACGGAGCGATTCACGCCTACCAAAGGCTGAATTCACTGGGCATCCAGAAGCTGGCGTCCGGCGGGATTCTGGTCGCGGGTTCGTGTTCCGCCCATGTTCCGGCGGCGGATTTTTTTGCGGCCGTGCGCGCCGCCGCGAAAAATTCCGGCCGGAAATTCACCGAGGTGAAAACCCTGCGGCATCCGCCGGATCATCCCGCCGGCTTCAAAGAGGCGGAATATCTGAAGGTGATTTATTTCAAGTTTGCGGCTTGACCTTTGCCGGCGCGGCGGCTTCCGTCCACATCCGCGCATGATCCCGCTGCGGCGGCTCCGCATCATCCGGGAACAGTGGCGCCCAAAGCGTGAACCAGGCGGGCGACGATTTCCTCCGGAGATTTTTCACAACTGAAGACCAACGCATCGGCAGGCGTTTCGAGAATCGCCATCTGGCTTTCCAGCAAGGCCGGCGGCATGAAATGTCCGCGCCGGTTTTTCAATCGTTCCTCAATCAACGCCTGCGGCCCGGTGAGATGCACAAACTTCACCCGCGAATCGCCCGCCGCCAGTTGGTCGCGGTATTTTTTCTTCAAAGCCGAGCAGGTCAGCGCGGAAAATTCATTTTTGGCCAGCGCGCGGAGGATGATTTCCCTCAATCTTTTCAGCCACTCTCCACGATCCGCATCGGTGAGCGGAATTCCCGCCCGCATTTTCGCGACGTTTTCCGGCGGATGAAAATCATCTCCCTCGTAAAAAACCGCGCCGGTTTTTTCGGCGAACAATTTGGCGACCGTCGTCTTGCCGCAGCCGGCCACGCCCATGAAAATCAAAACGGCCGGACGTTTGGAAGCCTGACAGTTCACATGATTTTCAACTTCGGCAAGTCCTGCGAATCCACCAGACCGACCGGCTCGTTCTTCGCGTTCACAACAATGAGGTCGTCAATGTTCCGTT
>DATCBW010000138.1:0-27465 GCA_036511615.1 Verrucomicrobiia bacterium
CCCACGGCCATCGGCACGCACTTTTTCCGACGGCAGCAACGCCGCCACGACCTGCCATTGTTCGTTGGTCAGTTCCATCCATAACCATCTATAAATCAACCGCAAAAATTACAAGCCCTATTTATGAGATACGCTCTAGAATAGTCTGCGAATATCCTGTGAACAACTTGGCCGCCGAGGACGTTGATTATATGCGTCAAAATGTGATAATATGAAAGTTTATTGGCTGGATTCAGCCGGTGAATGGACATGAAAAACCAGGTCAAATTATTCGTCATCGCAGCAATTTTGCTTGGAACCGGCGGCGTGGTGTTTGCGTTGCTCAACGCCCAGGCTGCCATACTGCCGCAAACATTGCCGCCGGCCAGTCCCGCGCCTGCTGCGGCCGCCGTAACCGCTCCGCCGGTGGCCGACAATCCCGGCTTGCTGGATGAACGCCGCCGGTTTGCGCTGGGCATGATTGAAACCGGCAACAACGACCGCGAGATCGGCGGTGCCGGCGAAGTCAGCCGCTACCAGATCATGCCGTCGGTGTGGCGGCAATACAGCCATTCGCGCAGTTTCCAGAATCCGGCGGACTCGCTGAAAGTCGCCCGGCAATACTGGTCCACGCTCTACACCCGGTTCATGCAGCAGGCCCGCCGGGCGCCGACCGACTTCGACATGTATGTCCTCTGGAACGCCGGTTACAGCTTCTACGCGAGCCGGGGATTCAATCCTGCAAAACTGTCTTCCACCGAGCGCGACCGCGCCCAGCGCTTTGTGAACCTGATCGAGAACGGCGATTTTTAAGATTAATTCTTCACCGCAATCGGGCGTATCTTGATGTTGCGGAAGGAAACCGAGCCGTGGTCGCCTTGCAGCGCGATGAAGCCGCTGCTGGCCTTGGCAAAAAACGGCATCGTGTGGAATTTGCTTTTGGCCACGCGCGCGTTGAAATCGTCGCTGCCCAGGACGTAGTCAAAATACTTCACGCCGTTGATTTCATGCAGGCATTTTTCAGGCGTGACCAGCAGACGGACGTGATTCCATTGGCCAACGGGCTTGGTGGCGTCGAGGATTTTGCCGGTCTTGAGATCAATCGGCGGCTGATACAGCGCGTAGAGCCAGCCGCAGCGGATCTGATCGGCGGCCTTCGCGTTGTCCTCCAGTTGAAATTCCGGGCCGGTTGCCCAGGTTGTGTCGCCGTCGTTCGTGACGTGATACAGGATGCCACTGTTGCCGGCTTCGGAAATGTTGTAATCCAGTTGCAGCTCGAACCAGTCGAACTTGTCCGTCGTCACAATGTCACCGGCGTTCTTCGGATCGGCGCAGACCAGCGCTCCGTCCTGTATCTGCCAGCCTGGGCGGACACCGTCCTGCTTGAAATCATGCCAGCCGGCAAAACTTTGGCCGTCGAAAAGCAGTTCCCAGCCGGCGGCTTTTTCGGCGGCAGAGAGCGTGTTGGTTTTTTGCGTCATCGGCGGCAGCGAGCCGCAGCCGGCGAGCAACATGAAAGCGAGCGCGACCAGACAATTTTTTTTCATGGTAAAATAAGTTTTCCGCCTACTCGCCGCCTTCCATGTGATAATACATGGATTGCAGCGCAATTTTTCCCGGCCCGGTGAAACGGTTCCAGACGATTTGTCCCGCGCTGGCGAAAATTCCCGTCGAAAGCCGCTGGAACATCGTCTGCATCTGCACCGAGCGGTCCTTGTAAATCCAGCCGCCCGGTTCGATGTCAATCTGCTCGCCCGGCGCGAGCGTCACCTCGAACACGTTGCCAAAGCCGTGCAGCCAGAGAATGCCTTCGCGCGCCGGGGACGAGAACGTGTCAATAAAAAATCCCGTGCCGCCCAGCAGCATGTTCGCCGCGCCTTTGACGCGCGAGAACGTGTATTCCACGTTGTCCGTCGCGGCGAGCCATTGATGTTCGCGCACGTCCACGCTCATGCCGGGATTCAGATGCAGGCCAAACACATGGCCCGCGCCGTCGCGGCTGAACGCGATGCGTCCCGGCCCGTTCGCGCCGGTCAGCATGAACGGCATTCCGGCGAGCATCCGTTTGAACCCGCCTTTCATCGGGTGCAGCGTGATCATCACCGCCGGATCTTTCCAGAGCAAAATGTGATGCTCGAAATAAACACCGGTGTTGCTCAATTCCAAATGCAACGCCGGCACCAGTTCACCTTCAATGTGATAGGTCACGCCGCCGAAGGTTTCGTTCTGCACGTTGGTGGTCAGTTGGACGGGGACGGCCATATTTTTAATTTGGTTGATGGTTGAAGTTCGGAAGGATTTGAACGCCGTCTCGCTTCGGCGTCAAGATAATCCTGAATGCGCGAAATGGCGGCAAAAAAAAATTTGGCACTGTCCTAAAATTCGGAGCGCGAGTTGTCCCAACTCGCAGCGCGTGCCGACGGGCAAACCGTGGAAAAAACATGACGCGACCTTTCCAATCCAACGCGCTGCGGCTTGAGACAAGCCGCGCTCCGTCAAATTGGGAGACTACGAAAAATTTCAGGGAATTTCAAGGTGCCGGGCGTGTTTGCGGACAATGCGGGACGGCGTCAACTGGAAGAACAGAATCAAACTTGTTTTTTGCTCGCGCCCGGCCGACTGGGATGGTTATGCTTTGGCATCAAAATTCCCGGCCAGTTGCAATTGCATGATCACCGCAGGCTGTTTTGGGCTGGTTGAACGCAACTACTCCGGCGTTGAAAGGAAAAAATGAAGATCGTAAAAATGGCGCATAATGCCGCGTTGCTCGGCACCGTGATGAGTTTGATGACCGGCGTAAATCCCGCTCTGGCCCAGACGGCACGCGATCCGCACACACCCGGATATGTCACAGCGACAGACTTGCCCGACGGCACTGTTCCTTCACCGACGGAAGATGGAAATTTCATCATCGGCCCGACGCACAATCGCGCGCCGGAAGTGACCGTGAACCCCAACGCACCGCAAGGAACAATTTACAACCTCACGATGAGTTCAACAAACAGCGAAATTTTCCCGGGCATCGCGCGCGACCGCGGCACCTATGGCACGCCCGATCCCAACGATCCCGCCAAATTGATTGTGACCACCAGCCATCCCGAACCTTATACCCGTCGTCTGGCTGTTTATGTTCCCAAACAATATGTTCCCGGCACGGCTGCGCCATTCATCGTCGGCGCGGACGGACCCGATCGTTTGTTGTTCACGGTCTTGGATAATTTGATCGCGGAGAAAAAGGTGCCGGCGATGGTTGCCATCTCCATCGGCAATGGCGGCGGCGACGCGCAGGGCAGCGAACGCGGATTGGAATATGACACGATGTCCGGTCGCTACGCGGAATTCGTCGAACAGGAAGTGTTGCCACTCGTGGAAAAAAATTGCGGCGTAAAGCTGACCAAAGACCCCGATGGTCGCGCAACGATGGGCGGCAGTTCCGGCGGCTCCTGCGCGCTCATCATGGCGTGGTATCATCCCGAACTTTACCACCGCGTTTTGACTTACTCCGGCACTTATGTGAACCAGCAATGGCCGTCCAATCCAGACACTCCGCACGGCGCATGGGAATTTCACGAACATCTCATTCCCGAAAATCCCGCCAAGCCGGTTCGCATTTGGATGGAAGTCGGCGACCGCGATTTGTTCAATCCAAATGTCATGCGCGACAACATGCACGATTGGGTTGTCGCCAATGAAAACATGGCGCGCGTTCTCGCCGCAAAAAATTATCATTACCAGTTCATTTTTGCCCGCAACGCCGGGCACGTGGACGGCAGAACGAAACAACAAACCCTGCCCGAAGCTCTCCAGTGGCTCTGGCAGGATTACCAGCCGGCCAGGAAGCACTGAAGATTAATTTTAAGGACAAGCCATGCGATTTTTATTTTCATCCATTTTTTTGGCGTGCCTTGTCATCGGCAACTTCACTTCGCGCGCCGGTTCCACGTCCGACACAAACTTTGCCACGCAAGATTTTTCCGCCATTCGCGGCGCCAATTATTGCGTCGCCGGAGGTTCTCATCTTGAACACTGGCTCAACTACGACCCGAAAGAAACCGCGCGTGATTTGGATTACGCAAAAAGAATCAACATCAACCAAATCCGCGTTTTTCTGAGCTACGCCGCCTACACCACAAACAAGGAAGCGTTCCGAAAAAATCTCGTTGACCTCGCCCGCGCGTGCCAGGCGCGTGGCATCGGACTGATGCCCGTGGTGAGTTACAAGTCGGAAATGTTTCATGAATCCGCCTCGTATCCGCTCTCGCGCGCGTGGGCAAAAGATTTAATTGACACCCTCGGCAACGAGCCGGCGCTGGCGTTCTGGGACGTTTTCAACGAACCCGATTACCCGCCGACCAGCACCAATCGTCCCGCGCGCATCGCCTACGCGCGCGTGATGGCCAAAATTTTCCGCGAACTCGACACGCGCCACCCGCGAACCCCCGTCACCATCGGTTTCACCTACGAAAAAACCATGGAAGAAAACGCCGATGTGGTGGACGTGCTTTCCTTCCACGATTACAGCCCCACGCGCGAGGAGATTCGCAGCAACATCACCGCCGCCGTCGCCTTTGCCGCGAAGGTTCACAAGCCCGTCATCAACACGGAAATCGGCTGCACCGGCCGCGCCAATCCTTACGACGTGACCATCGAAGAATACTCCAAGGCGCATGTCGGCTTCTACGTTTGGGAACTGATGGTCACGAAGTCTTGGGGCAATGTTCACGGCATTTTTTATCCCGACGGAACGATTCGCGATCCTTCGATTCCCGCCGCCATGCTCGGCCTCTTTCGCAACCGCACCACCAACGCCGTGGAGGAATTTCCCGATCGCGAAGGCTGGGTCACGCGCACGGTGGCCAACGGCAGGAAATGGTTGAACGACACGAACGCGCCGTATGCTGACGGGTTGAGGCTCGCCGAAATTGCGGCGAACATTCTCGAGGCCAATGAGCTTGTGCCCATGCGCGATCCGCCCACACGCCGCGTCGAGTTGCTGCGCGAAGAAAATCCCGACCCCGCTGCGCTGCGCGAACTGCTGGCCGGCCTGATCAACCAGCTTGAACCCTACGAACGCAAAACGGAAGCACCGTAAAGCGATTTGAACGGGTAAAATGACCGGTTCAACAACATCACCCGCCGCCGCCCCTGTGGGTTCATTCCGCTGGCGCATCGCGTTGCTCGTGTGCGCGGCCATCACGTTGAGTTATCTCGACCGCCAGACGCTGCCGTGGACGTTGAGCAAAATTCAGGTGGATTACCCGTTCTCCGACCAGGTCAAGGCGTTGTTCGACTCCGCGTTCTTGTTTGCCTATGGTGTGATGTATGTCGGCGGCGGGCGGCTGCTGGACCGGCTCGGCACGCGCCGGGGATTTTTAATTGTGATGATCTTCTGGTCGCTGGCGAACGCGAGCCAGGGCCTCGCGGGCAATTATGGGATGCCGGTTGTATTTGGAATGCAGTTCGCGCTGGTCATGCTCATCGCAAGCCGGTGTCTGCTGGGCATGGGAGAAGGCGGCGGATTTCCGGCGGCCACGCGGGTCGTGACGGAATGGTTTCCCGTGCGCGAACGCTCCACGGCGATGGGCATCATCAACGCGGGCACGGCGGTCGGTGCCGTCGCCGCGCCGTGGCTGATTTTGGTTGTGCTGAATTACACTGGCTGGTTTGGCGTAACGCCGTGGCGCTGGGTGTTTTTTCTTTCGGGCGCGCTCGGTCTGGTTTGGACGTTGTGGTGGATGCATGATTATCACACGCCGGAAAAACATCCGCGCCTCGGCGACAGCGAACGCGCGATGATTCTTTCCGAATCGGCTGCGGGTGGAGCAAACGGCGGGGACACAAAGACGATTCCCATTTCAGAACTGCTCTCGCACGTTGAAATTTGGGCGGTCATCGGGGCGAAATTTCTCACTGACGCAGCCTGGTATTTTTATATGTTCTGGCTGCCGAAATTTCTGATGGAAACATTCCAAATCAAATTTAGCGTGGCGACCGGCGTCGGCTGGATTCCCTACGCGGCGTCGGGCGTCGGCTGTCTGGTGGGCGGCGGATTGTCGAGCTGGCTGTTGCGGCGCGGCGCAACGGTCAACCGCTCGCGCAAAATCGCGCTGGGCGTCAGCGCCGTATTCATGCCGTGGGTTTTGTTTGTGCCGGGAATTCACTCGCTGCCGATTGTGATTTTTATTTTCAGCCTCGCATTTTTCGGCCAGCAATCGTGGTCAACGCTCGTGATGATTTTGCCGACAGACATGATTCCGCGCCGCGCCGTCGGCACAGTGGCGGGCTTCGTCGGCTTCGGCGGTGCGATGGGCGGCATTGTTCTCGGCCAGATCGCCGGCTGGCTGCGCGATCATCATTTCAGCTACACGCCGGTGCTGTTCATCGCCGGGTCGCTGCACGTCATCGCGTTCGTTTTGATTTGTCTCGCTGTTCCCAATATCAAACAATTGATTCTGAAAAAATAATCGCCCAATGAAAATCACTGAAATCCGCACCCGCGCCATTCAATGGAAAGGCAAGACCGTCCCGCTGCCGCCGCATTTCTGCACCAACCCGATGGACGCCATCGCGCCAATGCTCTCGAAAAAAACGATGGGCACGTTCACATTTCACGGCTGGCTCGTCGTGGAAATTTTCACGGACAACGGACTTGTCGGCCTCGGCAACGCCGCGCTCTCGCCGCTCGTGACGAAGCAGGTGATTGATCTTTATCTCAAGCCGCTGCTCATTGGCGCGGACCCGTGGGACATCGAATTTCTCTGGCAGCACATGTATCGCAAGATGATGGCGTTTGGCCGCAAAGGTGTCGCGATGGTCGCGATCAGCGCGGTGGACATCGCGCTGTGGGACATTCTCGGCAAGTCCGCGAAGCAGCCGGTGTATCGCCTGCTGGGCGGACGCACGAAACCGAAAATTCCCGTCTATGCGAGCCGGCTTTATTCGACGCCGCTGAAGGAACTCGCGCGCGAATCAAAAAAATATAAAGACGAAGGTTACAAGGCGATGAAGCTGCGCTTCGGCTGGGGACCGACCGACGGCGCGGAAGGAATGCAAAAAAATCTCGCGCTCGTGCGCACCGTGCGCGAGGCGGTCGGCGACGGCATTGACATCATGGCCGACGCCTATATGGGCTGGAATCTGGATTACGCCAGGCGCATGATTCCGCTGCTCGAAAAATTCAATCTGCGCTGGCTTGAAGAACCGGTCATCCCCGACGACATCCACGGCCTGGCGGAATTGAAAAGAATCGGGCGCATACCCATCGCCAGCGGCGAGCACGAATTCACGCTTTACGGCTTCCGGGAACTCATCGAGGCGCGTGCCGTTGACTACATCCAGTTCGACACCAATCGCGTCGGCGGCATTTCACAGGCACGCAAGATCGCCGCGCTCGCCGAGGCGCATTCCATTCCCGTGATTCCGCACGCCGGGCAGATGCACAATTATCACGTCGTCATGGCGAGTCTGAATTCGCCGATGGCGGAATTTTTCCCGCCGGTGGACGTGGAAGTCGGCAACGAACTTTTCTGGTATATTTTCAAAGGCGAACCAACGCCGAAGGATGGCTTTATTGACCTTGACGAAAACACGCCCGGCCTCGGCCTGACGATTGACGAGAAAAAACTGAAACAATTCCACGTCACCGAATGACGCGTCTCGTTCAAATCCAAAACGGTTCCTTGCGCGCCGTCGCGCTCGTCGAAGAACCGCATCTGCGTATGCTCGACGGAGTAAAATCCATTTTTCAACTGGCACAGGCAGCCGCTGATTCAAAAATTGCGCTCACCGCGTTGATCCAGAAAAAAGTGACGGGCGAATTTTTGGATTACGATCCAACTTACAACGGCAAATCCGAATGGAAATTGCTGCCGCCGATTGACCATCCGGCCGAACCGACGCGCTGCCTTGTTTCCGGCACCGGCCTCACACATCTCGGCAGCGCGAAAAACCGCCAGGCCATGCACAGCGCGAGCGAAGCCGAGATGAACGACAGCATGAAAATCTTCCGCTGGGGTGTCGAAGGCGGCAAGCCCGCGCCGGGTGAATTTGGCATCGCGCCCGAATGGTTTTACAAAGGCACAGGCACAATTCTTCGCGCGCACGGCGAGCCGCTGGTCGTTCCGCCTTACGCGGAAGACGGCGGCGAGGAAGCGGAAATCGCCGGTGTCTATTTCATTGACGCTGACGGCCAGCCGCGTCGAATTGGAATGGTGGTTGGCAACGAATTTTCCGACCACGTTTTTGAAAAGAAAAATTATCTCAATCTCGCCGGCTCGAAACTCCGCAACTGTTCGCTCGGCCCGGAACTGGTTATTGACCCGGAATTCAAATCGGTTTCCGGCAAAGTGACGATTCAACGTGCCGCGGAAAATTTATGGTCGCAGGAAATTCTGACCGGCGAAGACGAGATGTGCCACAGTCTCGCGAACATCGAGCATCATCATTTCAAGTTTGCAGGGCATCGTCGTCCTGGCGATCTGCACGTCCACTACTTTGGCGCGTGCAGTTTGAGTTTCGGCGCGGGCGTCCAGCTTGAAGACGGCGACCAAATGATTGTCGAGTTCAACGGCTTCGGGCGCGCGCTACGCAATCCATTGCGCGCGGCGCGCGACGAAGCTATCTTGGCTGCCGTGAAATCTCTGGCTTGAATTTATATGAGCAAACCACACATCGCATTTTTGGGTCTGGGCATCATGGGTTCGGGCATGGCGCGCCGGCTTTTGAAAAATGAATTTCCGCTGACGGTGTTCAACCGCAACTTAGAAAAATCCAAATCATTTGCGGACGAAGGCGCGCACGTCGCCCATTCTCCGCGCGCAGCCGCCAAAGACGCGGATATAATCATCAGCATGGTTGCCGAGGACCCTGCCTCGCGCAGTTTGTGGCTTGGTGAAAACGGCGCGCTCGCCGCCGCCAGGCCCGGAACCATTTGCGTCGAGTGCAGCACGGTCACAGTGAACTGGGTGCGCGAACTCGCCGCCGCCGCCGCGCAAAAGCAGTGTGAATTTCTTGACGCGCCGGTGACCGGCAGCAAAATTCATGCAGCCGGCGGCGAATTGAATTTTCTCGTCGGCGGCGATTCCGCGACCTTGGAACAAGCGCGGCCAGTTTTGGCGACGATGAGCAAGACCATCGTCCATCTCGGCCTGACGGGCAGCGGCGCGTTGGTCAAGCTCATCAATAATTTTGTCTGCGGCGTGCAGGTCGCGGCGCTGGCCGAGGCGGTGGCGATGATTGAGCGCAGCGGACTGGATCGCGCGAAGGCGTTGGAAGTATTGACCGCCGGCGCGCCCGGCAGCCCCATCGTGAAAACGGTTTCCACACGCATGACGACGCCCGATTTCACGCCGAATTTTCCGTTGCGCCTGATGGCCAAAGACCTGGGTTACGCGCTCCAGGAAGGCGGAAAACTTTCCGTCGAGCTGGTGACGGCCAGGGCGGCGCTGGAAGATTTTCAAAAAGCCGTCGCCGCCGGTCATGGCGAAAAAGACATGGCCGCCATCGTTGAACCCTTTCGAAAAACCTGAACCATACCCACATCAAATCATGCCCCCACAACCCGTATTGATCGCCGGAGAATGGCGCGCAGCCAAAGCCGGCGGAACCTTCCAAGCTGAAAATCCCGCGACCGGTGAAAAACTGCCGGACGAATTTCCCATCAGCGCCTGGGCGGATTGCGACGCCGCGCTCAACGCCGCCGCTGCCGCCGCAACCATTCTGCGGGCAACTCCGCCGGAACCGGTCGCAAAATTTCTGACGCGCTTCGCCGAACGCATCGAGGCGCGCAAATCCGAACTCGTCGAAATCGCGCACGCCGAAACCGCGCTGCCGAAGTCGCCGCGCCTCGCCGACGTGGAACTGCCGCGCACGACGGGCCAGTTGCGCCAGGCCGCCGCCGCCGCGCTCGAAGGCTCGTGGGCGCAGCCGACCATTGACACGAAATTAAACATCCGTTCCACGCTCGCACCGATCGGCCCGGTGTGGGTGTTCGGCCCGAACAATTTTCCATTCGCGTTCAACAGCGTCGCAGGCGGTGATTTTGCCGCCGCGATTGCGGCGGGAAATCCAGTCATCGCGAAGGCCAACACGGCGCATCCGGGAACGACGCGGCTGCTCGCGGAGGAGGCGTTCGCCGCCGTGGCGGAAGCCGGGCTGCCGCCCGCGACGGTGCAGTTGATCTATCGCACGAGCCATGCGGACGGCGAGCGTCTGGCCGCCGACCCGCGCACCGGCGCGCTGGCCTACACCGGCAGCCGCAGCGCGGGATTGAAACTCAAGGCCGCCGCCGACCAGGCCGGCAAACCGATCTATCTCGAACTTTCCAGCGTGAACCCGGTGTTGATCCTCCCCGGTGCGCTGGCCGAACGCGGCGCAAAAATCGTGGAGGAATTCACCGGCAGTTGTCTCATGGGCACGGGACAGTTTTGCACCAGCCCGAGCCTGATCCTGCTGTTCGCCGGCGGGGCGACGGAACAGTTCATTGCCGCCGCGAAACAAAAACTTGATGCGGCTTCGCCAGCGCCGTTGCTTTCGTCCGGCGTGCAGCGCTCGCTGGATGAGAGTGTGAAGACGCTGCGCGCGGCGGGCGCGGAACTCGTCTGCGGCGGTTCGCCGCTGCCCGCGCCGGGTTTCCGCTTTGCGAACACGCTGCTGCGCGTGAGCGATGATCAATTTCTGGCTGCACCGGAAAAATTGCAGACGGAGGCGTTTGGCAATGCGTCGCTCATCGTCGTTGTGCGCGATGCGGCGCAGGCGGCGGCGGTGCTGGAAAATCTGGAGGGCAATCTGACCGGCTGCGTTTATTCGGACACGGGCGGTTCGGATGACGCACTTTACGGGCGGCTCGTGCCGCTGCTGCGCCACCGCGTCGGGCGTTTGCTCAACGACAAAATGCCGACGGGCGTGGCGGTTTCTTCAGCGATGAATCACGGCGGACCGTTTCCGGCAACGGGGCATCCGGGTTTTACCGCCGTCGGCATTCCCGCGTCATTGACGCGTTTTGCGATGCTCCAGTGCTTCGACAACGTGCGTCAACCCCGTCTGCCGGCGGCGCTCAAAAATAAAAATCCCAACGGTAAAATGTGGCGGCGGATTGACGGGAACTGGTCGCAAAGCGATGTCAACCTTTGAACCATTCCGAACCATTCCATATGAAAACCATCATCACCCTCGCGGCGTCAGGCATTTTGCTTGCAGGCAATGTCATCGCCGCCGATTCCGCCACCAATCCACCCGCTGAATTTCCGGTGACGATCACCGTGGACGCCGCCAGACCGCTCGGCGAACTCACGCCCATCTGGCGTTTCTTCGGCGCGGACGAGGCGGACTACGCCTACCTGAAGGATGGAAAAAAGCTGCTCGGCGAACTCGGCCAGCTTGGCGGATCGCAGGTCTATTTTCGCGCGCATCATTTGTTGACGAGCGGCGACGGCGCGTATGCGTTGAAATGGAGTTCGACCAGCGCCTACAAAGAGGACGCGAACGGCAATCCGGTTTACGACTGGACGATCAACGACAAAATCTTCGACACCTACCTCGAACGCGGCGTGAAACCGTATGTGGAGATTGGTTTCATGCCCGAGGCGCTTTCCACGCATCCAGAAAATTATCCGCACAATCCGCCGGTCAATAGAATGGCGCCGGCCAGCGCCGGCCAGGCGTATCCGCCCAAGGATTACGCCAAGTGGGGCGAACTCGTCCATCAGTGGACGAAACATTGCGTCGAACGATACGGCGCGGACGAGGTGAACAAATGGTATTGGGAAGTCTGGAACGAGCCGAACATCAGCTACTGGCACGGCACGCCGGCGGATTACTGCAAGCTCTACGACTACGCCATTGACGGCGTGCGCCGCGCCCTGCCGACCGCGCGCGTCGGCGGCCCGGAAACGGCGGGCGGCCCGGGCGGAAACTTTTTGCGCACCTTTCTTGAGCATTGCGCGCACGGCACGAATTATGTGACCGGCAAAATTGGTTCGCCGCTGGACTTCATTGCGTTCCATGCCAAAGGTTCGCCGGCTTTCGTTGACGGCCACGTCCGCATGGGCATGGGCGCGCAATTGCGAAACATGAACGACGCCTTCGCCGTTGTCGCCACGTTTCCTGAATACAAAAAAACGCCGCTCATCATCGGCGAATCCGATCCCGAAGGCTGCGCCGCCTGCACCGGGCCGCAAGACGGCTATCGCAACGGCACGATGTATTCCAGCTACACCGCCGCGAGTTTTCCCCGCGCGCTCGATCTCGCGGAAAAGCACGGCGTGAATTTGCAGGGCGCGCTGACGTGGGCGTTTGAATTTGAAGATCAGCCGCTGTTCGCCGGATTCCGTCAGCTTGCGAGCGGGGGACTTGACCTGCCGGTGCTGAATGTGTTTCGGATGTTCGCCAAGATGAGCGGCCAGCGCCTCGCCGTGACAAGCAGCGCGGGCCTGACTGCCGACATCATCCGCGCCCGGAACGTGCGCGAAAATCCCGATGTCTCCGCGCTCGCCAGCCTCGACAAAAACAAGCTCGCCGTCCTCGTCTGGCATTACCACGATGACGACGTGCCCGGCCCGGCGGCGGCGGTGGATCTGACGCTCAACGGACTGCCGTTCGCCAACGGTTCCGCGACCCTGACGCAATATCTCATTGACGCCGACCACAGCAATTCCTACGAAGCGTGGAAACGCATGGGTTCGCCGATGCAACCGACGCCGAAACAATACACGCAACTTGAGAAGGCGGGCAAACTCGCCAAGCTCGGCGACCCGGAAAAAATCCAGGTGGAAAACGGCAATGCGACAATCCATTTCAAGCTGCCGCGACAGGCGGTGTCATTGCTGGTGCTTGAATGATCTCTGGCCGGCCGGTCACGACACCACAACCGTAAAATCAAATCGCAGATGCGTCCACGAAGCCCGGATTCTGATTGCGGGCCGGGCCTCAATGGCCTATTTATTTTTTTGGCAATGGAGTTTGCCGTCCCGCATGGGAAAACCGCCTGACTGTTTCAGCGCTGATGACTCCTACGAATAAACCAACATTCGCAGCGCATTATGAACTTTGTCTATCTCTGGGTTGCCCTCGGCGGCGCGCTTGGCAGCGTGGCGCGGTTTGGCCTCGGCGGACTGGTCTCGCAGAGATTTGGCGAGACGTTTCCGTTCGGGACCATCGCGGTCAACGTCGCCGGCTCTTTCGTCATCGGCTTTCTTGGCGCGCTCGCCAGTTCGGAAGGGCGGCTGAATCCGCAGGCGCGCGTTTTTGCCACGCAATTTTTCATGACCGGCGTGTGCGGCGGTTTCACGACGTTTTCCTCCTTCAGCCTGCAAACCTTGAACCTGTTGCGCGATGGCGAATGGCTTTATGCCGGCGGCAATGTCTTGCTGTCCGTCGCGCTGTGTCTCGTCGCCGTCTGGCTCGGCTTCCTGCTCGGCGCAATGCTCAATTCCATGAAAGGAAATTAAAATATGCAAATCCCAAACGACGCCGTCCTGCTCCGCATTTTCATCGGCGAAAGCGACCGCTGGCAGCACAAGCCGCTTTACGAAGCCATCGTCCTCGCCGCGCGCGAGGCGCAGCTTGCCGGGGCAACCGTGCTGCGCGGACCGATGGGCTTCGGCAAATCCAGCCATCTGCACACGGCGAAAATCCTGCGGCTCTCGATGGACCTGCCGCTCGTCATTGAAATCGTGGACGGCGCGGAAAAAATAAATTCATTCCTGCCGGTGCTGGAAAAAATGATGGGCGGCGGCCTAGTCACGCTGGAACAAGTCAAAGTGCTGCATTACCGCGCCGGGGATGATGAAAAATAATTTGCCCGAAGGATGCGAATGATTTGCCGTCTTTGCCGGCAGAAATCTCGCGGGAAATGAATGCCCAAAATAATGTTGGACGGAGGCTTGAATGCAAAATATAGTCGGAATCATGAAACAGATAGGCCACAAACCAATTTGGCCGACCTAGATGTTATGCGCCGTAGTCGTGTCATCGCCTTCGTCTTCCTTGCTGTGTTGTTCATTGGCGCGCTGTGGTGCGGGTTGACGTGGAAAATTAGTGGCGCGGATGCTAACAACAACTTCAGTCCCCGTGTAACCCTGACTGTGCTCCGATACGAAACGACCAACGTAATCACTTATACGGAGACCTTGCGAACTAACCAGTGGAGCGACGCGCATACGCCGTATTTGTGGTTCACAACTTTTGCGCCTGAGACCACAAATCAAGTGCAGACAAATTCAAGTGCACTTGTGGCTCACGTTCGGCTTCGGAACACGGGCACTCACTCTATTTTCTACTACGATTTCGGCGGTGTCCCGGTGGACCTTTGTCGAGTGCAACGCGAAGGAACGTGGGCCGATTGGTTTATTATGCACTTCAATTCACGCTATGCCGCCCTTAAGGCGGGAGAAGAGTTAAGCTTTAGCGTATGGTTGCCTCCCGATGAAAGTGCGTGGCAATTCCTTTTTGATTGCGAGAGGCCGGGTCCCAGAGAGCGAATGCGAAATGATGGTTTTGGGAAATGGTTACCAACGAAGCTTCTGAACGCTTTGCCTCGTGGGTGGACGGCTCACGCCGTATTGCAGAGCGATGTTCTTACTGTGGGAACTAATGCAGTAACGGGACAGCCTCAACAGCTCCGCAATTTATGAAGGCGCATAATACGGAGACAGGCTGCAAAAAGCTCCTCTCCTTGATCGAAAGCAAATTATGGACACAATTGCCTTGGAAAAAGTTTTGCGCGAAACGCCTGTAAAATTTAATTTCGAGACCGGCAAAGAGGTTGCGGGCGGCACCAACCGGTGCTAGAGTCCGGGCATGAGCACGGTCGCAGAAATCAATGAAGCCATCGAGAAGCTGGACGTGGCAGATCAAGTTCAACTGCTGCAAAATCTGCCGCAACACCTGAAAATCCAGCCTGGTGATCCGGCATGGTTGAAACTTGCCACGGCGCTCCCTGATGAACAATTCGCGCGGTGTTACGAAGACAACGACTGGGCTGCGTTTGAAAACCGTTGCGGCGCGGCGAGCGACTGATCATGTCTCCGTGGGAAATTTGGACTTACGATTTTCCCGCCGAGGGAACGCATCCCTACGTCATTTTTTCCAATGCCAGCCGCCTTTCCCACCCTGCATTTGACCGAATCAATGTTTTGCTCTGCCGGACTTTGCGCGGCCCGGTGCAACGCGAATTGAACGCGGCGGAAATTCTTCTGGATCGGGCCGACGGGCTGGATCGGGAAACGCTTTGCCGCGTGGACGCCGTTCATTTCGTGCTCAAATCCGGCCTGCGCGAGCGGCGCGGCATCGTGTGTCAAGAACGCCGCCGACAAATTTGCCAGCGAATGTTGAAGGTATTTCCGTTTGAATTTTGAGCCTGCGCCGCCGATAAAATTTATGGACAATTCCGCCATGGAAAAAATTTTGCGCGAAACGCTTGTAAAATTTAATTCCGAGACCGGGACGATTCACGTTTTGGATTTGGAAAAACAACTGCTTCATCTCGCCGCACAAATTGGATTGCCGCCACCGATGCTGCAAATCGTCAAAACCATTCCCGTCGGCAAAGGCATCGCCGGGGAAACTGTCGCCAAAAACCGGCCGGTGACGATTTGCAATTTGCAGACCGACACCAGCGGCGTTGCGCGGCCCAATGCAAAACAAACCGCCGTCGGCGGCGCGCTGTGCGTGCCGGTCCGATCCGGCGGAGAAATTGTCGGCACGTTCGGCATCGGCACCGTCCGCGAACACGAATACTCGGCGGCGGAAATCAATTCCTTGCAGGACATCGCCAATTCGGTCGCCGGCTTTTTGAAGTGACCATCGCGCATGGCGGATTCTCCTCCAACCGACGCGCCGGGAAAATTCCGCTGGCTCAACCGCACCGTTTTTGGCATTGGCCTGGCCTCGCTGTTCAGCGACTGGGCGCACGAAACCGCCACGACCGTTTTGCCCGCGTTCCTCGCCAGCCTCGGCGCGGCGGCGGTCTGGCTCGGCGTGATTGAAGGCGTGGCGGACGGACTTTCCAGTTTCGCCAAAATGGGGTCCGGCTTTTACACGGACAAACTTCAACGGCGCAAACCCATTGCGGTCATTGGCTATCTCGTCACCGCGCTCGGCACGGCGTCGTTTGGCCTGGCGACGACGGCCTGGCAGATTTTGCTCTCGCGCTCGCTCGCCTGGCTCGGCCGCGGCGTGCGGACGCCTGTGCGCAAGGCACTGCTCGCCGCCGCCGTGAAAAAGGAAACTTACGGCCGCGCGTTCGGCTTCGAGCGAATGATGGACACCGTCGGCGCCATCGCCGGCCCGGCGACCGCGCTGCTGTTGCTGGAAATTTTTGCGCACAATTACCGTCACGTTTTTCTGGCCACGCTGATTCCCGGACTGCTCGCCGCCGCGCTCATCGCGTTTCTGGTCAAGGAAAAGGAGCGCAAGCGCGTGTCGCACATTTCATTCAGCGAACGGTTGCGCTCGCTGCCGCCGCCGTATCGAAAATTTCTCGTGGCCGTCGGCCTGTTCGGCGCGGGCGATTTTGCACCCACGTTGTTGATTCTGCTGGCCACGCAAAAACTGACGCCGGAATTCGGTGCGGCAAAGGCTGCTAGTTTCGCCGTAGGATTTTATCTGCTGCGAAATGTTTTCAACGCCGCGTTCGCGCCGCTAGCCGGCTGGCTGGCAGACCATTTCAAAAAACATTTTGTCCTCGCCGCCGGCTACCTGCTCGCGGCGGCGATGGCTTTGCTCATTGTAGTCGCGCCGATGAACGTGTGGTCGCTCGGCCTCGTCTTCACGCTTGCAGGAATTTTTGTCGGCATCACCGAGACGCTGGAGGATTCGTTCTGCGCCGAACTGGTCGGCGAGGAGCATCACGGCACGGCGTTCGGCGTGCTGGCCACCGTCAACGGCGCGGGCGACTTTCTTTCGAGCATCATGGTCGGCGTGCTGTGGACGGCCTTTGGCACCTCAACCGCGTTCAGTTACAGCGCCATTTTGTTCTTCCTCGGCGCAATGCTGGTTTTGCGCGCCAATAAAACTGCGGTGCAAGTTTGAGTCGCGGTGATTTTCCGCCGGATTTTGCAACGCGGTGCTTGAGTCAGCCAGCATCGCACCCTAAATTCATGCCGCATGAGCACATTGTTGAAAGATCAAGTCGCGGAAACGGCCGCCTGGATTCAGAAATTGCGGGAGGAAATCGGCCACGTCATCGTCGGCCAGGAACAGCTCGTCGAGCGGTTGCTCGTCGGCCTGCTCGCCAATGGTCACGTCCTGCTTGAAGGCGTGCCCGGACTCGCGAAAACTTTGTCCGTCCGCACGCTGGCCACGGCGGTGCAGGCGAAATTCAATCGCATCCAATTCACACCCGACCTCCTGCCGGCGGACATCGTGGGCACGCTCATTTACAATCCGCAGGACGGCAAATACCACGCCACGCGCGGCCCGATCTTCGCCAACTTCGTTCTCGCTGACGAAATCAACCGCGCACCGGCCAAAGTCCAGAGCGCGCTGCTCGAAGCCATGCAGGAGCGGCAAGTCACGCTCGGCGGCGAAACGATGAAACTGCCGTCGCCGTTCCTCGTGCTCGCCACGGAAAATCCGATTGACCAAGAAGGCACTTATCCGCTGCCCGAGGCGCAGGTGGATCGTTTCATGTTCAAGGTGCTGCTCGATTATCCGAACGAGGCGGAAGAGCGGAAAATTTTGGATCGCATGGCGTTCACCAGCCCGGAGCAGCCGGTGAAACCCGTCGTGTCGCTCGATGAAATTCTGGCGACGCGCAAGCTGGTGGACCAAATCCACGTGGACGACAAGATCCGTGATTACATTGTGAAAATCGTTTTCGCCACGCGCAAGCCGCAGGATTTCAAACTGGACGTGAAACATTTCATCCAGTTCGGCGCGTCGCCACGCGCGACGATTTATCTGACGCTTGCCGCCAAGGCGTGGGCGCTGTTGCAAGGCCGCGACTACGTGATTCCCGAGGACGTGAAAGGCATCGGCCCCGACGTGCTGCGCCACCGCATCATCCTGACCTACGAAGCCGAGGCGCAGGCGGTGACGACGGACGCGATCATCAAGAAAGTGTTCAACGCGGTGCCGGTGCCGTGAAGGAAATAAAACGCAGGAACCTCTTCAGAAATTTTGACATGAGCGCCCAGCCGAACGGATTGTTGACTTGGAACATCAGTGAGATTTCCAACGCACTAAAAATTGGGGCGGACGATGTGCGCGAATATTTTACGGATGGCCGGCGAGTCAGCTTCCTTTTGGAACGGCGGCTGGCTTATGAAGTCGTAAAGGGAAAACTGGCACAAAGCGAGGGCGCAGGATTTGATCTGCTGGACTCCGAAGGCCGGAAGTGGGAAGTTCGCAGCATTACGAAAGGCGGAATCTATTTTTGTCCCAGTTACATGGTGGGGTCGGGGCGCTCATTCGATGAGCCGGGATTTCTGGCAAAGCTCAAAGAAATCGAGGGCTATATCATTTCTGACGTTGAGTCCTTCCCGAATGTGCCGTTTTGGATTTTGCCGAAGACCGCTGTTGAGAATTGGTATCGCGATGGGAAGCTGGGCGCAGGCACTAAGATTTCTCGCGCCGTCGCTTTGAAACTCCTAGAGTCCTTGTGATGAGTGCCGTTCAAGAACTTTGGCTTCCAGCTTCAGCTCAAACTGCGTTTGAGTTGCCCAACATTCACGCCTTGGAAGAAGAGCTTGATGGTTTTGACGCATTCGGAAAACGGACGATAAGAGAATCGTTGCAGGTGGACGGCTTTGGCAAAGTTCCAGTTTTCATCAATGAGTTTTGGACGGCCAAACAACGGCAGGCCTCCAGTTTGCATGAGGTTTCTTATCGGGCTTGTTTCAAACCGCAGCTTCCTCGTTTTTTCATTGAACGGCTGACGCGCCCAGGCGATGTCGTTTACGATCCATTCATGGGACGCGGCACAACTCTCATTGAAGCGGCTTTGCTCGGGCGAACTCCATACGGTTGCGACATCAATCCCCTCAGCCAAATTTTTGTCACTCCTCGATTGAATCCGCCGAGTCTGGGAGATGTTGAGGCCCGGCTGGAAAAAATTAACTTCGAGGCCGTGGATGAATTGCCCAGGGAGTTATTGGTCTTTTTTCATCCCGAAACCCTCCGGGAAATTTGTGCGTTAAAAAAATATTTGCTGCGCAAAAGAGACAAAGGCGAACTGGATCAGGTTGACCAATGGATTTGGATGGTCGGCACCAACCGGCTTACCGGTCATTCGGCAGGATTCTTCTCGGTCTACACCCTGCCGCCGAATCAGGCCGTCTCTGTGGAATCACAACTCAAAATCAACCAGCGTCTTGGCCAGACGCCACAACGCCGCCACGTCCCCGAATTGGTTTTACGCAAGAGCAGACAATTGTTGGCCGACCTCAATGAGCAGCATCGGCATCAATTGTCCGTCAGCGCAGAAGATTCATTGCTCGTGACGAGGAGCGCCGATCAAACTCCAGAAATTCCTTCTAACTGGGTTTCGCTTGTAGTCACTTCGCCGCCATTTCTTGATGTCGTGAACTATGAACAGGACAATTGGTTGCGCGCCTGGTTTTGCGGCATTGACATGTCAAAGCTCGCAGTTTGGCAGATCAAAAACTTAAACGATTGGGAAACTCGCATGATGAATGCTCTCACTGAAGTCCATCGTGTTTTGCAACCGGGAGGCTGGGTGGCTTTCGAGGTGGGCGAAGTGCGCAATGGCAAAGTCAAGTTGGAGACCTCCGTGTTGAAAGCTGGCCGGGAAGCCGGGCTTCGTCCGGTGCTGGTCCTGATCAACGACCAGGTTTTCACAAAAACCTCGAACTGCTGGGGTGTTGAAAATCAAAAAAAGGGAACCAATACAAACCGGATAATTCTATTCCAAAAGGAAGCCGAGTCGCAGGCGGTGACGACGGACGCGATCATCAAGAAAGTTTTTAACGCCGTGCCGATGCCATGAGAAAAACCGAAAAGTTAATTGTGGTCGCGGTTGCGACTTTACTGCTGGCAGCATGCTTGGCGGCTTATTTGTATTTCCGTATTTTTCCGAAGGATATAATCGCCGAACTCAAAAACGATAAGTCAGCATATCTGACATCTGCCACGATTTATGGGTATTACAGTGGTGAACCGCGTTCTGTGTCTTTGAAAGAACAAGACACTCTGCAATACCTTACCAAAACTTTCAGAGACGCGGGTAATGATATGATAGGGGGATCAGGTTATTTCATCAAATTGCGGCTAAATAATGGGGTGGAGGCAAATTTAGAAATGATCGATCCAAAAAATGGAAAATCTTTAGAAATTTTAGTTGAACAACCGTTTCCGTCGGACGGGAAGTATTACGTTGTCAAATTGGTTGAACCAATTCCCAAAGAACTGCTGGACGCACTTTTCAGAATGGAGAACAAATAATTCGCCAACTTAAAACAGCTTTCTTCAACTATTTTGAATGACTCTCACCGAACTCCTTGAATCCGTCCGCCGCGTGGAAGTCCGCACGAACCGGCTCGTGAACGACACGATGGGCGGCGCGTATTTGAGCGGCTTCAAGGGGCGCGGCATGGACTTCGAGGAGTTGCGCGAATACATCCCCGGCGACGACGTGCGCGACATTGACTGGAACGTCACGCATCGCCTCGGCCGCCCGTTCGTGAAACGCTTCCGCGAGGAACGCGAACTCACCGCCGTCCTCGCCGTGGACGTGTCCGCGTCGTCCTGCTTTGGCTCGGCCAATCGCACCAAGCGCGAGTTCGCCGCTGAAATCGCCGCCACGCTCGCCATGTCCGCCGCGAAAAATGGCGACAAGGTCGCGCTGCTGCTCTTCACCGACGAAGTGGAATTGTTTGTCCCGCCGCGCAAAGGGCGACGGCACATTTTGCGCATCGTCCGCGAGATGCTGACATTTCAGCCGCGCAGACGCGGCACGGACATCGCGAGCGCGCTCGGCTTCCTGAACCACGTTCTGCACCGCCGCGCAATTGTGTTTCTGCTCACGGACTTTTTGCACAGCGAGGGGAATCATTCTCATCCTCCTGCTCATCGTCATCCTCGCTTTTCGGTTTTGAAGGATGAGGATAAGCATGACGGAAGGGGAGGCTTGAATACGCGCGACGTAATCGCCGAACTCGGCCTCACCAATACGCGGCACGACGTTGTCTGCCTGCATCTGCACGATCCACGCGAAAGCATGCTGCCCGACGCCGGCCTGCTTACGATTGAGGACGCCGAGACCGGCGAAATGCTGGAACTGGATTCCACCCGCAGCGCCGTGCGCGGGCGTTTTGCCGCCATCAATGCGGACCGGCTGGCGGAACTGGACCGCGCGCTCATCCGCACCGGCGTGGACACGCTGCGGCTCAAGACCACCGAACCGTTTGCGCCGGTGCTGCAACGGTTTTTTGAACTCCGCCGGGGGCGTCGTCGCGGATGAAAATTCTTTCCGCCATACTTTTGTCGCTGGCGTTCGTCGCAAAAGCGGCCGACACAAATGCACTTCCCGCGCTCGCTCCGGCCTACAGTGAAATCCCGCCGACATTCTTGGAACAGCATGAAACACTTATCATCATTGAACTTTTAACATTTCTCGTTTTGGCATCTCTCGCTCTTTGGAAAATATATCAGCCAAAACCCGCTGTCATTTTGCCGCCGGAAATCGTGGCGCGCGAGGCGCTGGCGAAACTGCAATCGCAACCCGAAAACGGAAAAATTTTGAGCGAAGCCTCGCAAATCTTGCGGCGTTATTTCAGCGCAACCTTTAGACTGCCCGCAACTGAAATGACGACGGCAGAATTTTGTGCTGCCCTTACAAATGATGAAAAAATTGGTGCAGAACTCGCCCAAATGATTTCAACTTTTCTGCGCGTTTGCGACCAAGACAAATTCTCCCCCAAAATCATCGCGCCGCCAATGAATGCCGTTGACCGTGCGCGCGAACTGATTTCGCGTTCGGAAGCACGCCACAATCAACTCGCCGCTGCCAATCCTCCTCAGCAATGACCGGCGAATTTGAATTTCAATATCCGTGGCTGCTGGCGCTGCTGGGTTTGCTGCCGGTTTATGCGCTCTGGCGCGGTCAGGCGGGCAAGCTGTCGGCCCTGACCTTTTCCAGCGCGGACATCGCGCGGGCGGCAGGCGCAAAAGCGCGGGCGGCGGCAGGCAGATTTCTGTTTTTTATCCGGCTGCTGACTGTGGCCTTTGGCATCGTCGCACTCGCCGGGCCGCGCCTGGCCAATTATCACGTCGAGACCGAGACGCCTGGCATTGACATCATGCTCGTGCTGGATTTGTCGTGGTCCATGGAGGCAATTGACATGGGCAAACCGGCGGAACGGCTGTCGCGCTTCGCCATCGCGTCCAGCGTGCTGAAAGATTTCATCAAGGAACGCCCGAACGACCGCATCGGCCTGATTGCGTTTTCCGGCGTGCCGTATCTCGCCAGCCCGCTCACGCTCAATCACGACTGGCTCATCGAAAACATCCAGCGGCTACATGTCGGCATCATCACGGACCTGGGCACGGCCATCGGCGACGCGGTCGCGGTCGCGGCCAAACGGCTCAAAGCCGTGCCAAACGGCAAAAGCCGCGTCATGATTTTGCTGACCGACGGTGACAACAACCTGGGCAAAATTGATCCGCTGCCCGCCGCGCAGCTCGCCGCCGCGCTCGGCGTGAAAATCTACGCCATCGGCGTTGGCGCCGAACAGCCGTGCAACCTGCCCGCCTTTGATCCGGCGACGGGACAATTCAAACTCGATGCAAACGGCAACATCATTCCCACGCTCCTTCTGCAACCGGCGAATTATTCCGTGCTGGGAAAAATGGCGTCGTTGTCCGGCGGACACTTTTATCGGGCGACGAACCAGCACGAGCTGCAAAATATTTACAACCTGATTGACCATCTCGAAAAATCCGAGGTCAAGCTGCGGCACTACGCGACCTATGAACCGTTGTTTCACTGGCCGCTGCTCGCCGCGCTCGGACTACTGGCGGTGGAACTAATTTTGGCGAACACGAGATTTCGCCGCGTGCCTTGAGGAATTTATGATTTACGATTTACGATTTACGATTTCAACAACGTGGAGCGCCGGTCTCCGGCCCGGCTCGTTGGGCAGGCCAATCGAAACGTGCCGGGTTGGAGACGGGCGTTCCCAATCGTCAATCGTCAATCATCCATCGTAAATGTCCTTTGCCGACTTTCATTTTGCCGAACCGCGCTGGCTGTGGCTGGCGGCGGTCGCGCCGGTTTTGCTGGCGCTGCTGCACCGGCACGCCGCGCGCGCGCGGCGCGATCAACTGGCGCGGATGGCGTCGCCGCATTTCGTCAAGGAACTCACGGCGTCGCACAGTCCCGCGGGGCGGAGTTTCAAGAACACGCTGCTGCTGGCGGCGTTCGCGTTTGCCGGCCTTGCGCTGGCGCGGCCGCAATGGGGCGGCACCGGGGCTTCCAAGGCCTGGGTGGGCGAGGACATGGTGTTCGTGCTGGACTGTTCGCGCAGCATGCTGGCCACGGACGTTTCGCCGAGCCGGCTGGAGCGGGCGAAATTTTCCATCCTTGATTTTGTGCGCCGGCAGAGCCACGGTCGCGTCGGCCTGGTTGCGTTCGCCGGAAGCGCGTTCATCCAATGCCCGTTGACGTTTGACTACGGAGCTTTTGAAGAAACCCTGCTGGCCATGGATGAAAACACGATTCCCATTCCGGGCACGGAGATTGGGAGAGCTTTGGACGAGGCTTATCGTGCGTTAGACAAAAACACGAAACGGAAAATTATTGTGCTGGTTACGGACGGAGAAGATTTGCATGAAAAAATGAGGGGCGGAAATACTGGCATCGTAACCGCAAAACAACTCGCGACCAACGGCGTGGTGGTGTTCACCATCGGCGTCGGCACGCCCGCCGGCAAGGACATTCAATACCGGAATCCGGCCGGACAGATGGAACTGGTGCGCGACGCGAAAGGTCAGATCGTTCAAAGCCGGCTCGATGAAAAAACGCTGCGCGAAATCGCCGAGGCCACGGGCGGCAGTTATTATCCGCTCGGCGCACTCGGTGAAGGTTTGACGAAAGTCCGCTCGGCGATTCACACGCTGGACAGCGCCGGCGGCCCGCGTCAGCCTGCGAAAAACGGCGTGGACCGTTATCACTGGTTCATCGCGGCGCTGCTGGCGCTGCTGGTCGCCGAATCGCTCACCGGCACGCGGCGAAAACATTTTACGATCACGTCATGAAATTATTCACGACATTGAAAAAATTTGCGCTGTTGCTGGCGCTGGCAATCGGCTGCCGCGCACTGGCGGTTGACGAAACGAACGTCGTCGCGCCCGTGACGGCGCGGGATTTTTACAATGCGGGAACGAAGCTGCTCGCCGGCAGGAAATTTACGGACGCAGAACAAATGTTCGAGTCCGCGCTGGCCGCGCAGGACGAACGCGTGCAGCCGCCGGCGCTTTACAATCTCGGCCACGCGCGGTTTGACGAGGGCGTGGAATTGTTGCAAAAGGGGCCGGACGCCCAAAAGGTCACGGCCCAGGGCAACGAGGCGCTGGCGGCAGGCGGACAGGCGATTCGCGATGCGGAGTCCGCGCTCGCGGAAAACAACCTGAACAAAATGATCTACGCGTATATCGAAGGCCACGGGGCGCGACATGATGTGCGCGACGCGGAAAAAGCCGTGCAGTTGGCGATGGAAATTTACGGCAAAACTCTGACCGCATGGCAGCGCGCGGCGGACGATTTCAAGAGCGCGGCGGAACTGAATCCCGCCGACACGAACGCGGCAAGAAACGCCGAGATCGTCGAGCAAGCCATCACCAGGCTCGTGGACAGTTTGCGAAAAATGCAGCAACTGGCCGGCGCGCTCGCCGGCCAGCACCAGCGGTTGAACGACCTGCTGAACCAGCTCAAAGGGCGCATCCCGAAGGAGAACGCGCCGCCCGGCGCCGCCGGCGATGATGACGAAGACAACGAAGGCATGCAGCCGGATTCGCTGGCCGGCCAGAAAGAAAATGCGGCGCGCGAGGGCGACCAGATGCAGGTTCCACTTTCGCCGGAGCAGGCCGGCCAGATCCTCGACGGCCTTTCGCTCGACGCCGGACGCCGTCTGTCCATGAGCGACAAGGAAGCCAAGCCTTCAAACGATAAAAAGGGACGCGACTGGTAAGATGGAAAACATTCAACATTCAACATTCAACGCCGAACGCCGAAGTTTCGTCGGGACGCGCGTGATGAGTCATTGGGGGTTGAATGTTGAATGTTCGATGTGGAATGTTTTCCTTTCAGGTCTGCTGCTCGCGCCGTTTTCGCTGCCCGCGCAGGCGCCACCGCAGTTGCCGCCAGGCGGGCTTGTCCAGCTTCAGGTCGCGCAGCCGGTGGTGGATGTCTCGGTGCCGGCAACGGCCATGGCGGTGTTTGATCCGCCGGTGGTGCAGCCGGGCGAAAAAACTTTTTATCGCGTGAACGTGGTGGCGACGGAATCCTCGATCCGCTGGCCGGAGAAAATTTCTGCGCCGCCGGAGCTGCAGTTCGGCGCGCCCGCCAGCGGGCAGATGTCACAGTTTCTGGGCAACCAATACCATCCGCTCACAGCGTTCGTCTATGAGGTGCGGGCGACGGCGACCGGACATTTTGCCGTCACGAATTTCACCGTAACGGTTTATGGCCAGCCGGTGGAAATCCCGGCGGCGACTCTGGACGTCGTCGCGGAAAATGCCAGTCCGAATCCGCCGCCGCAACTGATGCTGGAGACTTCGGCGACGAATGTTTTTCTCGGCCAGCCGTTTCATGTGCGGGTGCTGCTGCCGTCGGGCGCGGGCAATCAAGTGGAAGTGCTGCAGGAAGTCCAGCTCAACAGCCGCAGTTTGATGACCGACAAAATGACACAGCGGCAGACCATCCAGACGATCAACCTCAACGGCCAGCTCAAGCCGGCGTTTCTCTGCGAAATGACGGTGACGCCGATTGCGACCGGACCGCTGAAATTTTCGGCGCAGGGATTCACCGCCGGACACCAGTTCACCGGGCCGATTACCATTCGCGGGCAGGTGACGCTTTCCAGCGGCCCGCCAAAATACGATTTGCTCGTTTCGGATCCGGTGGCGATCAATGTCCGTCCGCTGCCGGCCGGAGGCGAACTGCCTGGGTTCACCGGCGCGATTGGAGATTTTTTCATGGATCCACCGCAGTTGTCCACCAACCGCATCCGCGTGGGCGATCCGGTGCATCTTAAACTTGTCTTCCACGGCAAAGGCGACTTGACGCAGCTGACTCCGCCCGCGCCGCCGCGCTCGCGTGACTGGGAAATCATCGCGGACAATCCGCCGAACACCGGGTTCACGTTCATACCGCTGACCGATGAAGTGAACGCCACGCCCGCCATCCCGTTCAGTTATTTTGACGCGGCGACCACGCAGTTCGTGGATCTGACGATTCCTCCCCTGCCCGTCACGGTGGTTGCGCAAGGTCTGCCCACGGAACTTCCGCCGATGGAGGATGAATCGCCATCCGCCGTGCCGCTGAAATTGAGCGGTCTTGCGCCGTCACCGGGCAAAACGGCGTCCAGCCTGGAACCGCTGCAACTGCGCGGGTGGTTTGTGGGTTTGCAACTGCTGCCGGTGGGGGGATTTCTCGCGCTCTGGCAGTGGGACCGCCGCCGCCGGTTCCTCGAAGCGCATCCGGAAATTGTCTGCCGCCGCCAGGCCCGCCGCGCGTTGCGGCGCAAAAAACGCGAACTGCAAAACGCCGCGTCCGCCGGCGACCCGACGGCGTTCGTCCGGCACGCGGCGGACGCACTGCGGATCGCCTGCGCGCCGCATTTTCCCGCGCATCCACAGGCGCTGGTCTGCGCCGACGTGCTGGCACAATTGGATGACGCGGAAAAAAAGGGCCGGACCGGCGAAACCGTCCAAAAAGTTTTTGCCGCAGACGACGCGCAATTTGCCGCCGCGCCCAAAACCCAGCCTGGTTTGCTTGCCCTCCAATCCGAGGTGGATGCCGCGCTGTTGAAGCTGGAGGAAAAACTGTGAGCGGCATTTTCTTCAATCAACACGGCAGCAGCCGACGTGAGGAGGCTCCGACCCATTTACGATTTGCGATTTGCGATTTGCGATTTCAGTTCGCGCCTCGTTGCCTCGGCTGCTACATCATTTTGGCCGTGCTAGTTTGTTTGGCGCATTCCACCCGCGCGGCGACGAATGATTTTTTTGCACAGGGCGTCGGGTTGAGCCGTGCCGGACAATTTCCCGAAGCGGCGCAGGCTTTTGAAAAATCATCGCAGCAACAGCCGGCCACCGGCACACTGGTGAACCTGGGAATCGCCGAGTGGCAGAGCGGCCACGCCGGGGCGGCGATTCTGGCGTGGGAACAGGCGCAGTGGATTGACCCATTCAATTCGCGCGCCGGGGACAACCTCAAATTCGGTCGGGACGTGGCGCAGTTGGACGCGCCGCAATTGAAATGGTTCGAAGCCGCATCCACCTGGCTGCCGGCCAATGCGTGGGTGTGGC
>DATCBW010000139.1:0-4347 GCA_036511615.1 Verrucomicrobiia bacterium
TACTCAATCGGCCTTGTCGGCACCTCTCCGACCTGTTCGCTCGGCAGCACGGTCACCCCGGCGCACGTCCTTCCGTAACCGTTACGGGTTGGTATGACATCAAGCCCAGGGCGCAAGCCTTGGGCTTTTTTGTTTTCAAGCAGAAAAGAATCGTGGAAAAAATCACCGCCAGTATCCGCGCGAGTTGTGCCAGCCATGTCCGTCGTGCCAGCTTCGACCCGGAAACCACACGGCGTGCAGGCGTGGCGGATAACCCCAGTGTCCGCCCACCCAGAACCAGCCACCGTTCCAGACCCATTCGCCGCCAATCCAAACGTAATCCGGCCCGGGCGCGACAACTGTCACGGTGCTCGCTGGAGCCGGTGGCGGTGCCTGTGCAATATAAGTTGTCGTGCCCGGCGTTGTTTCAGCCGTGGCTCCGACGGTGGCAGGCGTGTTGATCATGTAATTCACCACCTTGTCGCTGACGCCGGCATCGCGCAGGTCAATGATGTCCGCCGCGCTCAAGTGGAATACGGTGTGCGAGTTTTTTATCTGGTTGATCATCACGTCTTCACTGATGCCCGCCTTGGCCAGCGCCTTCACGTCCGCGAGGCTCAACGGCATTCCCTGGTCAACCCGTTCGTAAGTCTGCGGCGACTGCTCGCGCAACCGCATTTGCTGCTGCTGGTCAAACATATGGCCGAACAGCCCGCCGGCGATCGCGCCCACCGCCGCGCCGATCAGGGCGCCCTCCCCGCCGCGTCCGTTCGCCCCGCCAATCAACGCGCCCGAACCTGCGCCGATCAACGCCCCCGTGCCGGTGTTGTCCGGCGTGCCGTCCGGTGACACGCAGCCGTTCAGCAAAACCGCCATGCCCGCCATTGACAAAATCAAAGTGTGTTTTTTCATCTTCAATGATTAAATAAGTCCGCCTGCCAATATAGCAGACAAACTGTTAAATGCCTCAATTCAAAAAAAGTTTCACGCAAAGCGAAGTAAAAGCCGGACTATCCGGCGGAATCATTTGCTTTGCAGCGCGACTCCGTTTTCAATTAAGGCGATGATAGCCAAACGAGTCATTCCGTGCCTAGACGTTCACGACGGCCAGGTTACGCGCGGCGTCCAGTTCGGCGTCGCCGAAAAGGGCGGCCTGCGCAACGTCGGCGACCCCGTGGAACTCGCCCTCCGCTACAACGAGCAGGGCGCGGACGAAATGGTCTTCTTCGACATCACCGCCACCGCGCATGGTCGCGGCACGATGGTCGAGGTGATCGAACGCGCGGCCGACCAATGCTTCATGCCGCTCACCGTCGGCGGCGGCATCAAGTCCGTCGAGGATATGTTCACGATGCTGCGCGCCGGCGCGGACAAAATCAGCATCAACTCCAGCGCGCTCGCGCGGCCCGAACTCATCCGCGAAGGTGCGGAAAAATTCGGCAGCCAGTGCATCGTCGTTTCGATTGACGCAAAAAAAATCGCGCCGGACAAATGGGGCGTGTTCTCGCACGGCGGACGCAAGTCCACCGGCCTCGACGCCGTGGAATGGGCCAAACGCGCCGTGTCGCTCGGCGCGGGCGAAATCGTGTTGAACTCGATTGACGCTGACGGCACGAAGGCCGGGTTTGATCTCGTCATCACGCGGCGCATCAGCGAGAGCGTGGGTGTGCCGGTGGTGGCCAGCGGCGGCGCGGGCACGCTCGAACACATGGCCGCCGTGCTGCTCGAAGGCAAAGCCGACGCCGTCCTCGCCGCGAGCATTTTCCATTTCGGCACCTACACCGTCGGCGAGGTGAAACAGTTTTTGGCAAAGAACAAAATTCCGGTAAGATTATGATTGATCCAAGCCCTGCCACCGTCCGCTCCTATTTGGAGAAATGGAAAAATGAAAAGAGCCTTGATAATTATCGAATTCAAGAAGAGGCGCTCAAACTTCTTTTCCATAAATTTTGTCTCGAGAACCGTTCTTTGGAACTTGTTTTGTTAAAAGTCACGGCCCTCAATCAATTTTACAGCACGAACATTTATGACACCTACTCAATGGCAAAACATATCATTGATATGCAAATTGATGAGCGCCTACATAACGGCGATTTAACTCTTGTAAATGAGCTGGCTTTGATAACCCTCAAAAAGAAACAGAAAAATTTCTATTCGTTTGCTTCGAAGTATTGCAGTCACCACAACCCGAAAGCGTTTCCCATTTACGATTCCTTTGTGGAAAAAATGCTTGTGCGCCGTGCCAAAGTTGATCGCTTTGCAGAATTCAAAAAGGCCGAACTGAAAAAATACGATCGTTTTGTTCAAATCATAAACGCATTCCAACAGTTCTATGGTTTGGAAAATTTTTCGTTGAGGGAAATTGACGTGTTTTTATGGCTTGCCGGAAAAGAACTGTTTCCACGCTGGCCCAAAAGCACGCCCGCATGACATTCAAGGTGGATTTAAACCGGTTTGCCTATCGCCGGCGGCTTGCGAATCTGCCGAAATATCGTAACCTTCCACAGTGCATGCAACTGGTGAAAGAAGTCGCCGATGAACTTAAAATCGAAAGTCCCCTGCATTCCGATTGAAGGCTCAATCAGTTGGGAAGACTGGTTGAAAGGCCGTCGCGCCCGCCGCGAGAGCAGCCAGCTCGTTGCGCCCGGCATCAACCGGCGCAAAACGAGTTCCAGCGACCGGCGGCTGAAAAAACTCTTCGACGGCGAACGCGGCCTGCCCTTCACGCCCACGGAAAAACTTTGAAGGAAATGAAAGCCGTCCTAGCCGCGAGCATTTTTCATTTCGGCACTTACACCGTCGGCGAGGTGAAACAGTTTTTGAAGGAACAGAATATTTCGGTGAGGTTATCAAGTTGACTGTCAATTCAACAATGTCTTGACCGTGAGAGGTTGGTTCAAGAATCCGCAGGTTGACACCTTTCGCCGGTCTCGCTAGTGTCGTCTGGTGATCCCGAACATTGCAGCGCTGAACAAGCGACGCGCAACACGCGCAAGCCCGTTCGCTCTCGATTCAACAAAAATCCCAACCATCGCCCCCATGAAAAAACGAAGCCTTCTACTCACGAGCATCATTTTCTCCGGCCTGATCGCCGGGAATCTCAGTGCGGAACAAACGGCGGTCATTAAAGTTGATCTGGACCGGACGATCGCGAAAATTGACCCCAACATTTACGGCGGATTTCTCGAGCCGATTCGCTCGGTGGTTTATGGCACCATTTATGACCCCAAATCTTCGTTGGCGGATGCGAACGGATTCAGAAAAGATTTTGTCCAGTTGATCAAAGACCTTCACATTCCGGTGGTGCGCTGGCCCGGCGGGAATTACGTCTCCGGCTACAACTGGGAGGATGGGATTGGTCCGCAGGATCAACGCCCGGCCCGGCTCGACCTCGCGTGGCATCAGATTGACAACAATCAGATGGGCACGGATGAATACGCCAAACTTTGCAGCCTGATCGAGGCGGAGAATTTTGTCTGCATCAACGCCGGCTTGGGAACGCTGGATCAGGCCAGGCATTGGATTGAATACTGCAATTATCCGCAAGGAACCTATTATTCGGATCTCCGCAGGAAGCATGGCAATGAACAACCCTTCAACGTCAAATACTGGTCGCTGGGCAACGAAATTGACGGCCCCTGGCAGCCCGGGCAGAAGAACGCGGAAGACTACTGCAAGTTTGCGTTCGAGGCCGCCAAGATCATGCGATGGGTGGACGGAAACGTGAAGTTCATCGCCGACGGCGCTTCCAATTACCGGCCCAATAACGACTGGATTGCCTGGGACGATTATGTGTTGCAACACCTGATGGGCAGCATTGATTACCTCTCCGTTCACCGATACGCCACGGAGGCGCTCAATGGCGACAGAAGCTTCTCCGCCATGATGTGTCTTGGGCTGGACATTGATCAAAAGATCAACATCATAAAAGGTCTCATCGAGAAGGCGGAGATGGAATCCGGCTCCAAACGGCCTGTGTATATCTCATTTGACGAATGGTCCGCCGGCGGCGCCACGCTGACCGGCTCGCTCATGGTCGCCCAGCACTTGAACTCTTTCATCCGCCACGCCGACATCGTCAAAATGGCGAACATCACGATGCTTTCCAGTCTGGTGGGAAATTCTCCGGACGGTGATTACAAGAATGCGCTATATCAGGCCTTCTATCTGTATTCCAACAACGCTCGCGGCACCGCTCTGAATGTCCATGTTGACAGTGAAAAATACAGCAACAAAGTATTCAGCGAAATACCGTATCTTGATGTCACCGCTGTATTCAACGACTCCGCCAAAACCCTGGTAGTCAACGTGGTCAACCGGAATGAAACGGACGCCATCACCTCTGATATACTTTTGCAAAGCGGAGAA
>DATCBW010000140.1:0-8422 GCA_036511615.1 Verrucomicrobiia bacterium
CCGAAATCGCCGTGCGCCAGATCGCCGAGGTAACGCAGATACTGTTTCCAAACCGGCTCGTCCAAATGGTATTTGGACTTCAGATTGCGCTCGATTTCGGGCGACGCGGGAGCGCGCTCTCGGTCAAACGGCCCGCCGGGCGCGGCGTGGACCAAAAAAAACGCCAATGCGCTGATGATCAGCAGCAGCGGGATCGCAAAGACGAGGCGCTTTAGGAAATACATTTCTAGTCGAGGGTCTAATGTCGAGGGTCGAGAGCCGGAGATTTTGCGCGAGCAAATGGCGTTTTGGAAGTTGGAATTGAAAGTGAACGGTTAAGAGCCGCAATCCGTTTTGCCAACCTCTCAAGGTCTTCAAGAAATGGTTCAAGTTCGTTTGAATTCACATAATTTTCGTCAAGCGCCAGATAAAAAATTGACGCGACTTCCATCAGTGAACCGTAACTTTGTTCTAAATAATGAGCAAAATCCTTGTCTGAATTGCGGCCTGCGCCTTCGGCAATGTTCGCTGAAATTGAAACCGCTGCGCGTCTCAATTGTGAAGTCATGGCAAATAGTTCGCGGCGGGGAAAATTCTGCGTCAGGCGATAAACCAATTGATTTATTTTCCTGGCTTCCTGCCAGACTTCTAATTTTTCAAATCGAAATCGTATTCGCATATGATTATTTCAACGTGTTGCTTCAGGCTCTCGGCTCTCGACATTCGTCCCTCGACCAAGTCTACGGATGTAATTCAGCGGATGATCGTCCAAAATGTTCTGGTAAATGCCGGAAATGTTCGTGTGGTAATAATTCATGCCCGCGAAAATAAAAAGCGGGATGACCGGCAGTTCGTCGCGCACGAGCATGGATTCCGCCTGCTGGAAAAGTTGTTCGCGCTTTTTCAAATCAGTCTGCTCGTTCGCTTCGTTCACGAGCGCGTCGTATTTTTTGTTTTTCCAGCCGGTGCGATTGTTGCCGTCGTTGCTCTGGAATAATGCGAGAAAAGTGTTCGCGTCGTCGTAATCCCCAATCCAGTCGCCGCGCCCGATGTCATAATCCAGATGCGCGGTGGAACTTAACCACACTTTCCATTCCACCGGTCGCAAATCCATGTTGATGCCGAGCGTGTCGTGCCACATTTGTTGCAATTCGACGGCGATGTCTTCATGCGTTTTCACGCCGCCGCCCGCCGCCGCATTAAAAATGTATTCGAAGCGCGGAAAACCTTTGCCGTCAGGATAACCGGCTTCGGCGAGCATTTTTTTTGCGAGCGCGGGATTGTAATCGAGTCCGTCGGGCGACGTGTAATTCGCCGTGCCGTCGGGAACGATGTGCGAAACCGGACGCTCACCTCCCCGCATGACTTTTTTCACGATGCTGTCGCGGTCAACGGCAAGCGCGAGCGCTTTGCGGACGCGCGGGTCGTCGAATGGTTTGCGCGTGACATTGATGCTAATCCAGTAGGTGGCCAGATAATCGAACTTATGCGCGTCGGGACGTTTCATCAACACGTCGAGCAATTCCGCCGGCACGACTTCCTTGTCCCAAATGATGTCCACCGCGCCCTGCTCGTAAAGGTCGAACGATGTGGACGGCGAGCCCATCGGCAAAATGTCAATGATGTCCGATTGCGTGTTGGTCGCGTCCCAGTAACGCGGATTTTTTATCAGGCGAACCTTGTCGTTGAGCCGCCAGAAGGCAAGTTCGTATGGCCCGCTGCTCGGCAACGGCTTTGCCATCATCCAACGGTCGCCGTATTTCTCAATCGTCTGGCGCGGCACGACGTAAGTCACCGGCAGCGTGCAAACATCAAGAAAAAATGCCGTCGGATTTTTTAATTCCACGCGGACGGTGAACGGATCGGGCGCGTGAATTCCGACGAGCGAAGCGTCCTTGATTTTTCCGGCATTGAATTCCTCCGCGTTCTTCAAATAATAAAGTTGCCCGGCGTAATCGCTCGCCGTTGCCGGACTCAATGCGCGAATCCAGGAATAAACAACGTCGGCGGCGCGGATCGGCTCGCCGGTTGACCAGACAAGATTTGTGCGGAGATGAAACGTGTAAATCTTTCCGTCCGGCGAAATTTCCCAGCTTTTCGCCAGACCGGGAATCGGCTGGGCCGTTTTCGGATCAAGCCGCACCAAACCTTCAAACAGGCCGATGACAATCCGCATTTCGGGAATGCCGGTCAGAAGAGCCGGGTCAAGCGTTTCCGGCTCGCCGTTGTTGATGATGGTGATGTCCGCCGGCGGCTCGCGGCGGGCGCATCCGCAAATCAAAAGGCAAACGGCGAGGCAAAAAACAAAACGCGCCCGCAGGAAAATCCGGCGCGCGCGTAAAATGAAAGTCATCGCTATTTTGCCGGGTTGGTGGCCGACGCCGTGGAAGCCGCAGCCGCCGGAATCGTCGTGGGCAGATTCACATCATTGGCTGGCGGCGGCGTGGTCCTGGCCGCCGGTTGCGAAGCTGAAGGAGCTGTCGGCGGCGGCATTTGCTGCTGCTTTTGCTGGACCTCTTTGATGAAGTTGGAGGATCCGCTGCCATGAATCGCATTGTCCTGCAAATATCCCAGCAACACCGCGATGGCCATGAAAATGCCCATGCCCCATTTGGTGATCTTGGTCAGCACATTGCCCGAACCCGCGCCGAACAGCGCGTCCGCCGCGCCGCTGCCAAAAGCCAGCCCCGCGCCCGCGTCCTTCTTGGGCAGTTGCACCAGCACCAGCAGGATCAACAACAGACTGTTGGCCACCAGAAACAATGTTAAAACACCCGCGATAAAATTCATGACAACAGGTTAAATGGAATTTTTGATGATGTCAGCAAAACTTCTTGCCTCCAGCGACGCGCCGCCGACCAATGCGCCGTCCACGTCCGGCTGGCTCATCAGTTCCTTCGCGTTGTTCGGTTTCACGCTGCCACCGTATTGGATGCGGATTTTCTTCGCGGTCGCCTCATCGAACATTTTCGCCAGCAGGCTGCGGATGAACGCGTGCGTGTCCTGCGCCTGTTTGGTGGTCGCCGTCTTGCCCGTGCCAATCGCCCAGACCGGCTCGTAGGCGATGATCGTTTCAATCATCTGCTCCTTCGTCGAACCGGCGAGGCTGCCATGCACCTGCGTTTCCAAAACTTTTTCCGTCAATTTGCCCTCGCGTTCCGCCAGCGTTTCGCCGACGCAGACAATCGGCTTGAGCGAGGCCGCGTGCGCCGCCGCCACTTTTTTGGCAATAAGCGCGTCAGGCTCCTGTTGAAAGTGCCGGCGCTCGCTGTGGCCAAGGATGACGTAGCGCACGGAAAATTCCTTCAACATGCCCGCGCAGATTTCGCCGGTGAACGCACCGAAATTGTGCTCGCTCATATTCTGCGCCGCGAGCCGGAGGTTGGAATCCAGGACCGCCTTGGAAACTTCGCTCAACGCCGTGAACGGCGGGGCGACTACGATGTCCACCTCCTTCACGCTGGCGAGGTCGCGCGTGAGGTCTTCAACCAGCGCCAGCGCCTCGGCGACGGTCTTGTTCATCTTCCAGTTGCCGGCAATGATCAGTTTGCGTTCTTTGTTCATTTTTTAATTCGTAATCGTCCTCGTTCTCGTCCCTCGTCCTCGAAATCCGATTACGAGAACGATCACGAGGAGGAAATTCATTTCTCGCTCAACGCCGCCACACCGGGCAACACCTTGCCTTCGAGAAATTCCAGCGACGCGCCGCCGCCAGTTGAGGTGTGCGTCACTTTCTTGTCCGCGCCGAATTTCTTTGCCGCCGTCGCTGTGTCGCCGCCGCCGACCACGGTGGTGGCACCAGCGGCAGTCGCCGCGACGATGGCGTCCGCCATCGCTTTGGTGGCTTTCTCGAACGGGGGAAATTCAAACACGCCGGGCGGCCCGTTCCAAATGATCGTCTTGGCGCGCGCAATAACCTCCGCAAACAGCCTGGACGATTCCGGTCCGGCGTCGAGTCCTTCCCAGCCGTCTGGGATTCCGGTTTGCAACGTAGCATGGCCGATTTTGGCATCGGCGCCGTATTTGTCGCCGGTCAGCCAGTCCACGGGCAGATGGATTTTCTTGCCTTTGGCTTTTGCCTTCGCGAGCAGTTCGGGAACGATCTTCGCGCCTTCGGCATCGAAGATGGAATTGCCGATGGCCATGTTGTCCTGCACTTTGCGAAACGTATAGGCCATGCCGCCACCGATGATGATTTCGTCCGCCTTGTCGAGCAGATTGTTGATGAGCTGGATTTTGTCGGCGACCTTCGCGCCGCCGAGAATGGCCAGCAACGGACGCTTCGGATTGTCGAGGACGGCGTTGAAGGCATCGAGTTCCTTCTTCATCAAGTAGCCACAGGCGCGTTGCGGCAGTTGCACGCCGGTCATCGAACTGTGATCGCGATGGGCGGTTCCGAAAGCATCGTTGATGTAGACATCGCCCAGCTTGGTCAGGCTCGCGCGGAACGCCTTCACCTTTTCCGGGTCGGCTTTCATTTTGGAACCGTCTTCGAGCTTCACGTTGCCTTCTTCCTCGATGTGGAAGCGGAGGTTTTCGAGCAAAATCACATCGCCGGGTTTGGCTTTGGCGCAGGCAGCTTCGACCTCTGCGCCGACGCAGTCGTTGAGAAATTGCACCGGACGACCGAGCAGTTTCTGCAACGCTTCGGCCACGGGCTTGAGGCTGAATTTCTCAATGCGCTTTCCGTCCGGACGACCGAGGTGGCTCATCAGAACCACGGACGCGCCTTGGTCGAGCGCGTAGCGGATCGTCGGCAACGCGGCTTCAATGCGCTTGGTGTTGGTGATGGCACCGGTAACTTTGTCCTGCGGGACGTTGAAATCCACGCGAATGAGCGCGCGCCTGCCCTTCAATTCGACATCTTCAATAAACAGCTTGGCCATAAATAAAATTGTTTTGTCCGGCGGACAAAGGCCAATGAGGATAGCAGACAAGTTCCGCCCGTAAAGTGAATTCAAAACGTAAACCGGCGCGTTGAAAGAAATGATTTCTAACAAACCGCCATTTGTGGCATCTAATGGAGAGTGCGAACCGTCACCACCATGCTTTCAGTCCTGCTCGGCCTCGCGGCTTTGACCGCGCAGGCTGCGCACACGCAGGTGGAACTGCTGTTGTCCGCCGCCGCCGCGAAACCCGGCGACACGATTTGGGCGGCCGTGGACATGAAAATGGAACCCGGCTGGCACACTTACTGGAAAAATCCCGGCGAAGCGGGCATCGCCACCGCCATCAAATGGCAGTTGCCGCCCGGAGTAACCGCCGGCGAAATCCAATGGCCGCTGCCAAAAAAAATTCCGCCCGCCGAAGTCACGACTTACGGCTACACCAATGAAGTCATGCTGCTCGTGCCGCTGACGCTGGCAAGCAATTTGTCCGCTGGTCCGATTGACTTGAAAGGAAATGTCTCTTGGCTCGAATGTAAGGACGTTTGCATTCCCGCCAATCAAGATGTCGAAGAGAAATTGAACATTGGCAGTGAGGCTAAAACTTCTGCGGATGCGACGAAGATTGACGCGTGGAACAAAAAAGTGCCGCAGACAAATGCCTTCTACCAATTTCAGGCTTGGTGGGAATCAACGACAAATGACATGCGCCCATTTGTTATGAGCAACGGGCGCGGCGGCGCTGACAAAAACATAAAGTTCGATTCGGTGGATTTTTTTCCTGACGTCAGCGATCAATTTGAAGTTCAAGCACCAACAGTGGTTCTTTCGGCGTATTCCGCCGAAATTCGCCTTCGCAAATCTATAAAAAAATATTCCGGCGACTGGCCAAAAGAAATTACCGGCGTTTTAGTTTTGCAAGCGGGTGATTCGCGCGAAGGCTTTGAAATTAAAATGCACGTTGCCGACAAAGCCCCCGCAGGAGAAACAATTTCTGCAACCGAAAGTTTGCCGCCCGTGTCGCCTGCACCGCCGCTCTGGCAAATGCTGCTCTACGCCTTCATCGGCGGATTGATTTTAAACATTATGCCGTGCGTGCTGCCGGTCATCGCGCTGAAAATCCTCGGCTTCGTCCGCGAAGCGCACAGCGAACCGCGCCGCGTCCGCAATCTCGGCTTGATTTACGCGCTTGGCGTGCTCGTTTCCTTTCTCGCGCTCGCAGCCGTTGTCATCGGCGTCAAATCTGCCGGCCATCACGCCGGCTGGGGAATGCAATTTGGCAGTCCGATCTTCATCGTCTGCCTCACCACGCTCGTCACGCTGGTGGCGTTGAATTTGTTCGGCGTCTTTGAAGTCGCGCCCGGAGGACGCGCGTTGGACGCGGCGGGCGAACTCGCGGCAAAGCCCGGCACACCCGGCGCATTTTTCAACGGCGTTCTTGCCACCGCCTTGGCGACGCCCTGCACCGCGCCGTTTCTTGCGCCTGCGCTCGGCTTTGCTTTTTCGCAAAGCGTGGCAACTATAATTTTGATTTTTCTCACCGTCGGCCTCGGCCTCGCGTCGCCCTACGTTTTGTTGAGCTGGAATCCGGCGTGGCTGAAATTTCTGCCCAAGCCCGGCGCGTGGATGGAAAAATTCAAGATCGCGATGGGCTTCCCGATGCTCGCGACCGTTGTGTGGTTGCTCAACATCGCGACGGCCAGTTACGGCAAAAATGTTTTATGGCTCGGCGTTTTTCTCGTCATCGTCGCGTTTGCCGCGTGGGTTTTTGGCGATTTTTTTCAACGCGGGCGCAAGCACAAAGGCATTGCGCTCGCACTGGTTTTTCTTTTGTTCTCCAGCGGCTATTTTTTTGTTTTAGAAAAGGAATTGAACTGGCGCAAGGCGATGCCGGAAGCGGACGCGACGGGTTCACTCAAAGAATCAGCGGACGGCATTGACTGGCAACGCTGGTCGCCCGAAGCCGTCGCCGCTGCGCGCGCCGCCGGAAAACCTGTGCTGGTGGATTTCACCGCCGATTGGTGCCTCACCTGCCAAGTCAATAAAGGAACCAGCATCGAAATCCCGTCCGTCCGCGCAAAGTTGAAGGAAATAAACGCCGTCGCATTCACTGGCGATTACACGCACACGCCCGACATCATCACGAAGGAATTGAACCGTTACAATCGCGCCGGCGTTCCACTCGTTCTGGTTTATCCAAGAAATCCAGACGCGGAGGCGATAGTGCTGCCGGAAGTTTTGACGCCGGGAATTGTCTTGAATGCGCTCGACCGCGCGGCGCATTGAACATTTTTTGAAACCTTATGTCAAAACCTGCATCTTCTTATTAAACATATGAAAATCACATTCGCATTATTCGCCGCTTTGACATTGGCCGCGTCCGCCTTCGCGGTCGAAGTCGGCAAAACCGCTCCGGATTTCATCGGCACGGACATCAACGGCAAAACCGTCAAGCTCTCCGATTACAAGGGCAAGATTGTCGTCATCGAATCTTACAATTCCGATTGTCCGTTCTGTAACAACCAATACAAAACCGGCGCGATGCAGGATTTGCAAAAGGATTTGGCCGCGAAAGGAGTCGTGTGGCTGCTCGTGAATTCCGTGAATCCGAAAAATTTCAGCCATCGCACGCCCGACCAGGCCAAGCAGGAAATTGCCGACAAGAAAATCGTCGCGAACGCGTGGATTGATGACAGCTCCGGCGCCATCGGCCATCTTTACGAAATGAAAACGACGCCGCATATGTTCGTCATCGCCAAGGACGGCACGCTCGTTTATGACGGCGCGATTGATAATCAGTCCGATCCGTTTCACGATCCGCGCACGGCAAACAATTACGTCCGCGACGCCGTGAACGATTTGCTAGCCGGAAAACCGATTGAAATTTCGCAGTCGAAACCTTACGGCTGCGCGGTGCACTACGCGGATTAAATTAAAACTCGTAGCAGCCGACGTAAGTCGGCTCAAATTTCTTTTTTGAGCGAACTCACGTTCGCTGCTACTTTTTCTTTGGGCACGAACGGAAGGCGCACCCATTTTTCCTGCTGCAATTCTTTTGAAAGCGTAAAACCAAACTCCTTCAGAAAATTTTCCGTCGGCGCGAGAATGGTAATTGGCCGTCGCGTGAACGTATCTTTGTAAGCCAGACGCACCGCACGCAAACCGAGGCGATAACCTTTCATCACGCGACCGTAAAGTTCATCACACACAATCGGACTGCCCGACTCCGCCAGATGCAAACGAATCTGATGCGTGCGTCCCGTCAGCGGACTTGCTTCGATGAGCGTGAACAAATCGGTATTCATCAACACGCGGAAATGCGTTTCCGCTTCCTTGCCTTCTTCCGTATTGTCCACACGCATCTTGCCAAAATTTTTCGGATCCGGGCCGAGCGGCAGTTCGCACGTCCATTCCTTCTCACGCGGCACGCCTTCGACGACGGCGAGATACGTTTTCTCCATCCGCCGCGACTCGAACATCTCGCTCATCGCGCGCATCGCGCCCTCGCTTTTGGCGAAGAGCATCACGCCGCTCGTGTCCGCGTCCAGCCGGTGGAC
>DATCBW010000141.1:0-23246 GCA_036511615.1 Verrucomicrobiia bacterium
AGCTTCAGTTCACGCAATTTTGCCATTCCTCGATCAACCCCGTTGAACATGAGAAATCGGCGCAAATACTTGTCATGGCCCTGAATCGTGCTCTCCGCCAGTCCCCGATCTTTTTTCAAATGTTCGCTGAATCTCTTGAGGATGTTTTCAGAAATCGTTCGATGCTGGCTGCAACGCTCGTGCTTCAGCCAGCCACGCGCTTTCAGATAGTCCTCCAAGCGCAAGACCCCGGCCATCCAACGCGGCTTTCTTGTATGGAAGACTTGTCGTGCCTGTATGAAATCATCGCCGACAAAGTCACGGCAAGTTCGCTTGCCCAGACGGATAAATCGGGGTGCGAGACAGCATAAAACCTGCAAATGCATTCGGATCGTGCTGGGCGACGACCCGCGACCCATAGACCATTCAACAAAGTCATCAACGATGGGGCCAAAAATAGGCGCTCGCCGATACCTTCGATAACTGCGGGGTTTGACCACACGAACGGGTTCGCTCGGAGCCAAACGTTCCGTGCTTTGCAAAAACGATCTAAACACGGCGATCCCGCGTGCAAAAAATGGAGACCGAAGACGACAGTAACGCTGGACATCATTCAGGTCGTCCACGGTGAGGTTGAGCAGGCTTGCTTTCTGCCGCCATCGAAATCGAGGACGCAGGCGGCGCAGTTGGTCACAATATCTGCGAACTTTGACGGCCAGCATCCCATGCTGGTAACACCAGGCGGCAAAGTCGTTGATGATGGTATTGGGGAACGCGATGAAGCGACCCGATTGTTTGCAATGAACCCGATTGAGGTAGGATTTAGTTTTCATAACCGAGGATCATTTTACCCCCGGCTGTCCGCTCCCAAAAATGTGAAGTTCCCCAGCGCCGAAACACTGGGGAACTGAGAGAATCTGCCTCAACTCAACATTACTGCGAACTCAACATAATCCAATTACGATGTGGTCGAGAACTTCGATTTTGAGAAGCTGCCCAGCTCGAATGAGATCACGGGTGATTTTTATGTCGGCTTCCGAAGGAGTTGGATCACCGCTCGGATGAGAATGCGCGACAATGATAGCTGCAGCACTGGCCATTATTGCCAATCTAAAAATTTCCCTCGGATGACAAAGGATTGTATCCATCGTGCCAATGGACACCAAATAATGACCTTTAATGCGTCGGCGGGTGTTGAGGATGAATACCACCAAACATTCACATTCAGGATTGAAGTAAGGATGAGTTGCGATATGCGTTTTCCAATAGGCGGCTGCCTGATCCGGAGTTTCACAATGTTGCATGGTGTCGGGAGTGGGACATTCCCTCAATGAAACGATTTTCCATTCCTGTGGTTGAGCCGGGAATTTTACCGGCTTGACGAGTTGGTTGACAGGTTGCGGAGCGGTTGCGGGGCATCCAGTGGCGATGAGGTTTTCAGTTGTGTTCATGTTTTGCGTTTTGTTCTGAAGGAGCGGGACTGCTCTCTTCACTCGCCGGAGAGAGCAGAACCGCTCCTGACAAAACGCACCCGGCTGTGCCCGCGCCGCCGGGCAGCGGAGCATCAGCAACTGAGTGACGGCGGGCGCAAAGATGTTGCGGCCGCCGGCGCGATGTTGCGCGGAGCAACCAGAGGCACGGGTGCAGCCGGGATGAACACGCCGAAAATCACATCGGCGGATGACGACCGATTTAAAACACGCTTGCGAAATTATTGAAGCGGGTCAAATATCCATAAAACGGTAGAAACAATCCGTTGAATAATACGCTAAACACACAGAAAGGAAACCAATGCCAACCATCGCCTTCGACCTTGAGCCACAAAAACCCAAAGGAAGAAAGAACAAGAAGAACGAGTCAGTGATTTTAGTGGAATGCAGCGGGCCGGGAAATGTCCCGCGCAATGCCTCCGGAGCATCTGTGGAGAAAATTGCAGAAGATATGGAAAAGCATTTGAAACCTCTGTCCAAACTCGGGAATATGATTCGCGAATCGCTGACAGATACGCTGACGGACATCAACAACCCGGCCAAGATCGAGGTTGAATTCGGTTTGGAACTAAAGGCGGAGGCTGGTTTCATGAAAATTCTGGCCGGCTCTTCCACAGCGAACTTCAAAGTGACATTGACATGGGAAAATAAAAAGGAGGTGGCCAATGCCAAAGTCCTACAGTAAAACCAAACCTACTTCACAGCAGGTAAATCTACGCGCAATTGATCAGGAAACGGCGCGGGTGGTGGCGGTGCTGGACAAACGAGGGACGGTCGTCGGTGCGGGTTGTCTGATTGACGGCAAACGCATCCTGACCTGTTATCACGTTGTGGAAGCGGCCTTGGGAAGATCACCCGCAAAGAACGCAAAAATCCTGGTGAAGCTGATGGGTGTGAGTGGGCAGCCGGAAATTTCAACGCGAATAGAAAAGCTCGGCAAATATGCCAGCAAGAGGCATTCAGTGGAAGATTTGGCACTGCTTAAATTTGGTAGGCTGCGAGGAATCTCGGAGGCTGAATTTGCGACGCCCTTGCGGCATGGAGGAAAAAGATATTCCGTGCTCGGTTTCCCCGATAGCGATCTACAAGGACGGAATGCCAGCGGTGTGTTGCACGCAGCGAACGCCGCCGGACTGGTTCAAATGGATGGAAACAGCGCGTTGTTTGTGAAGGGCGGCTTCAGCGGCGCGCCGGTGTGGTCGTCTGATTTACGGGCGTTTGTGGGGATGGTGGTGAGCGAGCTTTCGAACACGGGCGTGGCTTGGTGCATTCCAAGCCGGGTGCTATGTGCGTTTCATCCTAACCTTCCGGTGCGGTTTCGGATACCGCTGGCTGATCGTCCAGAGATTCACGACCGCAGTGAGGATGATCCCAATGTGCAATTGTTTGGCAAACTGGCGGACAATGGCCAGCGGAAGCTCGAAGGGCGGGCTGTGTGGAACGAGGAGGGCGGATATTACGATGTCAAAGTAATCTATAAGCGTATCAGCGGCGCTCCACCGCTCCGGGGAAAATACGTCACCTTCATCACTTACCCGGATTTTCTGGAGGATGACGTGGATGCCTACGAGTTATTTTCCGAAATTGAGGACGGCAAAGCTTGGACGAAAATCTACCCTGAGGATGATCTCTTTGCGATTGCGGCGATTGGCGACGGTGGCGACACGGCCTTAACGCTGGATTTGTTTGAGGTCGAAGAAGAACCTGAAGACGACGACGATTAACGCCAATCATGTCCGAATAATTCCATGTTAAAAAACCGTTCTTCGACCAACTCGCCAAGCTGGGTTGGAAGGTTGTGGACGAGGATCAAGACATAATTCAAGCAGAGAGCAAACACCGTGCACTAAAGCAGGGCCTGATGCAAGACTTGCTGACGGGCCGCTTGAAGGTTTATAAATCAGAAAAGAATATTCTATGAATCCCGGCCCTCCAGATAATCCACCACCCGAGTGGGCTACTAGTCCACGACCCAATTCACCAACCGGCACCGGAGCCTCCAAAATTCCGCCAGCGCCCAATGTTCCGGCCAGCAAAGGCAGCAGTGCGCCGCGCAATTCTCGGTCCACCGCCACAGGATCAATCATCCCTGTTCAGGAAGCCATCCGCATTGTAAAAATCCACCGGGCGGGTGAAGGGAAAGAAATCACTGCGTTAGGGATTGTGGGAGCCGGAATTTTGATAGATAGCACCCATATTTTGACCTGTCGCCGAGTGATCGAGTTGGCGATTTCCCAAGACGCCGTTGTTGGCGGAACGGTTTTGGTTTCACTTGCAATATCAACGACAAACGGTTTCTCCGAGGCGAAAATCATTCAATTTGGTTCGGGGGATGCGGTAGGCGACCTCGCGCTGCTTGAGACATCTGGATCAATGCTCCCACCTGGCGCGGGGAAGGCTAGATTCGCCACGCCACTTCGATACAACGACAGGCAGTTCGGAGTGCTTGGTTTTTCGGATGGCGCGGGAGAAGAACTTGCGGTAGAGGGCAGTTTCGTTGGCCCGGAGGATAGAGACGGCCTGGTGCTGATGCCAGGCGAGAAAATACGGAACAAAGGCGGCTTCCATGGCACTCCAGTCTGGTCGCCGGAACTGGAAGCTTTCGTCGGCCTTGTAACCTCATCGCTGGAAACATCATGGCCGAATTGGCGGATGCCATCCGCCAGCATGGTGTAGGCACCAAGGTCGCCTCGGGGCAGACCCAACAGACTGGCCGCAGAGATGAAAGGGATGCGGATTTTTCCCGCGCGATCAAAGCGGATAATGACGGCGACGCTTTGACTACCAACCGCCACGAGCCGATGTTCGGCGACTTGAATCCCGGCTTGGCCAGCCAGCGTCAGGGCAAGGATTTCGCCCGCCGCGATGTCGCGGGTGTCATCGGGCTTGGGAAACTTCGCGATTGCAAGCCGGTCATCGGCCAGCGCGACGGCTGATTTGGGTCGGGCACCGCCGAGTGGCGAACCCGCGCCGAGCAGGAAACGTAAATCCTGCGCGGTCTCCGTCTCACTGTGAATCGCGTCGGTGGCACGCAAAAGGGCATTGAGTCGAACCAACGGCGGGAGCTTTCCGGTGGTGGCCGCGAGAAATGGACTGGCGGCATCGAGCCGGAAGCGCAGCGCACCGATGCGCGACGCATCGTCCAGCGCCAGCACATAATCAATTTCGTGATACGGCTTTTGCGCGAGAACCTTTTTACGGACAGCCCGTTCAATCAGGACGCGTCCCCAACGGTCAGGTCCGCAATCGTGAATCGCACCGAAAAGTGTTGTCCCATGATGCGCGCCGCGTTGCAAGGGGAGCGAGGTGGGATCAATCGCGAAAGTGGCGTCACGCTGAAGCCATCCGGCGTCATACTCAAACGAAACGGATGAACCGCGTTCAGCGGCATGAAGCCGTCCCACTAAGTGGGTTTCGCCCTGCCAATCAATATGAACTTCCAAGCTCATGATTTGTGGCGGCGAATTCGTTGCGGCAGGCGGCGCTCATCCAGACTCAGGCCAAGGTCGTCGCTGGCAGGTGCCAGTAGATTTGCGAGTCGTTCGTGCAAATTAAGAATGAAGGTGGCCGTTACCAAAGTGCCGAGTGCAACGGTCGGGTCGCCGCGCTCAAGCCGCCACAGCGTATCTCGGCTGACAAAGAGACGCGCGGCCATGTCGCTCGTGGCGATACCGCGCTTGCGCCGCGCGAGCGCGAGGTCGCGGCCTAACTTGCGAAGCGCACGTTCGGCGGGCAATGGCATGGAGGCAATCTTTTGCGACATGGGTTTAGTGTCCTCTATATCGGACTAGATGTCAATTGGTGTCTGATATGCAAGACTCTGTAAAAATAAATTCGCCCTGGCCTCAAACCGAGTAATTGGAGCTGTTTTCAAATAGCTGGAAATGGGTTTTTATTTGCGTAAAATATATTCGTGTCCGCCAAGTGAAAGGGCAGGGCGCGAAGTGCGCGATTGTTCGAGAAGGATTGTTGTTACATGTTGTTACAATAGTCAAAATGAGCGCTGTGGGTTTTTCACCCACATAGTTTTTTTTTGCAGTGGCCGAAAATGAGGCTGCGGGATCGATTTTGTTGTTACAATGTTGTTACACTCTACGCACGTTTTGGTGCGTTTTGGTGCGCGAAACGCCCTCTTGACGGTCACTGAAAAAAAGTGCATGATCTCCTTTATTCATGCGGTCAAGACGCACATTTACGCAGGAGGACGAAAGCCCTTAATTTGGCTTCGACCCCCTCCGTCGGCACCATATAAACAAGGAGGATGTCGGCTCGTTAAATGCAGGGTTCTTTTAAGTCGGACAAGGCAACGGCTTTGGACGGTTTGTTCCTCGTCTGGTGGCACTGGAAACACTTTACGGTGACAGAAACGCGAACGCGGGCACGTTGCGCAGAACCGTAAAGACCACCGCGATGATTAGCAGCGCCCAAAGGCATCTTGCCGGGAAAAATTCGACGACGCTCCGTCTCCGGCTTTTCGCGGCGGCGAACCAAAGTCCCCGCAGCGCCAGAAAAATCAGCCCGCCGACGAACAGCGCGTTGTCGCGCAGCGCGGTGGAAAATTCCCCGTGCAGCAGCGCGTAGGCCGCCCGCGTGCCGCCGCAGCCGGGACAGTTCAGGCCGGTCAGCCGGTGAAACTGGCACACGGGAAAAAAATGATGCGTTGCCGGGTTGAAGAAAAAAAGCACCGCCGCGCCGCCAAACACCGTGGCTGCTAAAATGATTCCCGCGAACCAGACATTCGGGTTCGACCGGGAAATTTTTGGCGGCGCGGCGTTCATTAATTTTGCCCAATGTTGACTATGGCCTGCGTCTGGTTTGTTGCCAGGGAAAGCAGCGTGAGGCCGAACGACCACAGCAGGCTCGTCGCCGAAAGAACCAGGCCGGCGATGGCGAGGCCGCGGCCTGCCTGCCTGTGCGGATCGCCGCCGATCTGCACCAGCGCGATGATGGAAAAGACCAGTCCGAGCAGATTGAACGGAACGCAGCAGCAGCAGCAAAAGCAGGACATCCACGAGAGAACGCCGCAAACCAGGCCGGCAACGGCAAATGAATTTGTCCTTGGCACCAGCCTAGCGCCCGGTTTCAGCGGCTCAATCGGCCGTGGCCGTGGCGTTCCGGGAAAATCATTCGCAAACTCCGGCAGCAGGCCCAGAAAAATCCAGTCCGCCGCGTCTTCCGTGAAGACGGGCGTGCGGCTCTCGACCCGCGCCTGCGCGATCCACTGGCGGATTTGTTCCGCGCTTGCCGGCCCGTAAGCGCGACCGTCGTTGCCAATGACTGAATAGTTCATTTTATTCCTCTCCGTAGTCGTGCGCGCCGTTGTCCGAACAAACGCCGCGCTTTGCGCCCGCGATAAAATCCAGCGTGGTTTTCGCCGCCGGACTGGTGAAATCATTCTGCGCCTCTGCCAGCGCCGCACGCAAATTTTTTCCGCTGCGGAACAGAAATTTATAGAGCTGCTTCAATTCCAGCCGCTGCTCCGCCGAAAATCCCGCGCGCCGCAGGCCGATGACGTTCAGCCCGCAAATTTCATTGACGCGCAACGCGATCGTGAACGGCGGCAAATCCAGCCCGATTCCCGCGCCGCCCTGCATGATGGCCAGCGTGCCGACGCGGGTGAACTGATGCACGAGGCAGTTGCCGGAAATGAACGCGCGATCCTGCACCACGGCATGGCCGCCGAGCAGCGCGCCGTTGGCGATGATGACGTGGTTCCCGATGACGCAATTGTGCGCGACGTGCGCGTTCGCCATCAGAAAATTATTTGAGCCGATGACCGTTTCGCCGTCCGCCGTCGTCGAACGATGCACCGTGACGTGCTCGCGGAAAACATTGTTGTCGCCGATGCGCACACGCGTCGGGGCGTCCGTGTATTTCAAATCTTGCGGCGCGTCGCCGATGACGCAGCCGGCGTGAAATTTATTTCCCGCACCGATCTTGGTTACACCGGTCAGATAAACGTGCGGTCCGACGACACAATCCGCACCAAGTTCCACGTCCGCGTCAATCACGGCATACGGGCCGATCTTGACGCTCGCGTCCAGCTTCGCCTGCGGATGAACGATGGCCGTGGGATGAATCATTTTCGCCACAGATTCACACAGTTTGGCGCGGATGAAAACTGATTTTTCCCGGCCGGGTTCATCCTCTTTCTCATTCTCATCCTCGTCCTCGACTTTTGCTTTTTGAGGATGAGGATGAGCCTGACGATAAGAACGATCAAAGTCTCTGGCGAAGATGCTTTGTGCCTCCATGCCTTCGTGGTTAAATTGAAATGGAAATGACCAGCTCGGCCACAACTAAATCAATCGGCAACCGGCAACCGGCAACCGGCAATCCGTTGCCCGAACTGCTCGCGCCCGCCGGCGACTGGGACTGCGCCAAGGCCGCCGTGGAAAACGGCGCGGACGCGATTTATTTCGGCCTCGCCAAGTTCAACGCCCGGATGCGCGCGCATAATTTCACCGAGGCCGATCTGCCGAAGCTGATGGAATTTCTGCACCGGCGCGGCGTCAAAGGCTACGTCACTTTCAACACGCTCGTCTTTGAAAACGAACTTGCCGACGCGGAAAATTATCTGCGTGCCATCATCGCCGCCGGCGTGGACGCGGCCATTGTGCAAGACGTGGGCATTTGCAAACTGATCCGCGAACTCTCGCCGGATTTTCCGATCCACGCCTCGACGCAGATGACCATTACGAGCGCGGCGGGAATCGAATTCGCCCGCAATCTCGGCTGCAATCTCGCCGTGCTGGCGCGTGAATGTTCCATTGCGGAAATTGAAAAAATTCGCGCGGCAGACGAAGCCGCCTTGTCACTCGTCACTGGCCGCTCGTCACTGCCTTTGGAGGTTTTCGTCCACGGCGCGTTGTGCGTCGCGTATTCCGGCCAGTGTTTGACGAGCGAATCGCTCGGCGGACGCTCGGCCAATCGCGGCGAGTGCGCGCAGGCCTGCCGGATGCCTTACGATTTGATTTCCGACGGCCAGCCGGTTCCGCTCGGCGACAAAAGGTATTTGTTGAGTCCGCAGGATTTGTCCGGCCTGGAGGTTTTGCCGGAACTGGTCCGCGCCGGAGTCGCGTCGCTGAAAATCGAAGGCCGCCTGAAATCGCCGGAATACGTCGCCAGCATCACGCGCGTCTATCGCCAGGCGCTGGATGATTTGCGATTTACGAATGACGATTTACGCGTGGATGAAACTGCGGCGCGTAAATCCGAAATCGGAAATCGGAAATACGAACTAGAAATGTCCTTCTCGCGCGGGCTGTTCACCGGCTGGTTCGGCGGGACGGACAATCAAAAACTCGTCCACGCGCGGTTCGGTAAAAAACGCGGCGTGTTTCTCGGCGAGGTTAAAAAAATCGTGCGTGACGGCGTCATCACTAATCTCGCCGCGCCCGTTAAACTGGGTGATGGCATTGTGTTTGACGCCGGTCGCCCGGACGAAAAGGAAGAAGGCGGACGGATTTACGAAATTCAGGAACCGCGTTTCAAAATTCCCGGCGAGAAATTGACCGAACTGCGTTTCGGTTATGGCGACGTGGATTTTCTGCGCGTTCACGTCGGCGACAAAATCTGGAAGACCAACGACCCCGAACTCGACAAGCGTCTGCGCCAGAGTTTTGCGGGCGATGCGCCGAGATTTCAGCGTCCGATTGAAATTGAAGTCCACGGCCTCGTTGGAAAACCGTTGACGGTCATTGCGCGCGATAAATCCGGCAACGTGGCGAAAGCGGAATCCGCGATGCCGCTGGCGAAGGCGGAAAAACTTCCGCTGACTGGAGAAAAATTGCGCGACCAACTTGGCCGGCTCGGCGGCACGCCGTTCAAGCTCGGCGAACTGAAAAATTTTCTTGCTGGCGAAGTTTTGCTGCCGGTCAGCGAATTGAACCGTCTGCGCCGCGAGTTTGTAGTTGAACTGGAGAAATTACGGGCGCGGCCGAAACGGTGGATTTTGAACAACCGCAGAGACGCAGAGACACGGAGTGAAAATCCGGTTTCTAAAATCTCCGCGCCTCAGCGTCTTGGCGGTGAAAATTCAGAATTGGTAGTTCTCGTCCGCAATCTCGTGCAGCTTGAAGCGGCGCTGAAATGCGGCGTGGATACGATATATTGTGAGTTTGAAGACCCGAAGAAATATCGCGAAGCCGTCACGCTGTTTCATACCGCGCGCGGCTGCCAACCGGCAACCGGCAACCGGCAACCGGGAATTTTTGTGGCTCCGCCGCGCATTTTCAAAATGGGCGACGACTGGATTCTCAACCAAGTTCGTTCCTGCAACGCCGACGGGTATCTTGTTCGCAATTACGACCACTTGAAATTTTTCGCGGACGCGCGGCGGGTCGGGGATTTTTCGCTGAACGTGGCCAACCGCATCACGACGGATTATTTCAAAAATCATTTCGGTCTTGAACGAGTCACGGCGAGTTACGATTTGAACGTGAACCAGCTTGACGCGCTGCTATCGTCCGCGCCACCGGAATGGTTCGAGATCACGATTCATCAACATATGCCGATGTTTCACATGGAGCACTGCGTGTTCTGCGCGTTTCTCTCGACCGGAAAAGATTACCGCGATTGCGGCCGCCCGTGCGACGTGCATGACGTGCGGTTGCGCGACCGAGTGGGCGCGGAGCATCCGCTCAAGGCCGACGCCGGCTGCCGCAACACCGTGTTCAATTCGCAGGCGCAGACCGGCGCGGAATTTGTGGAACGGCTGCTCGCGCTCGGCGTGCGGAATTTCCGCGTGGAATTTTTGAATGAGCCGCCGGATGAAGTTGTGCGCACGATCACAAAATACCGGCAATTGTTGCGCGGAGAAATTTCCGGCACGCAGCTCTGGCGCGAGCTGAAGCTCTTCAACCAGCTCGGCGTGACGCGCGGGCAGATGGGAAAATAAAACGCTTTGCCGACGGCAAATGATTTATTTGGCGGTAATGATTTCCGCCGTTTGCAATGTCACCGGACCGAGCAAACCCGATTCCAGCAACGGCGAATTCTTTGTATAGTGATGCCACGTTGTGAACGTCAGCCGGCCAGTCGGACTGGGCTGGCCGTCCAGCAGCCATTGCGGCCAGGCCTTGAGCTGCTTGCCGTTCCACTCGACGTCCGCCGGCAACTGCTCGTCGCCGATGATTCGGTTCGGCCAGAGATTCGTGACTTTCACAACCAGCTTGTTCAGGCCCGTTCGCGCGGCGGCGGTGAGGTTGACGTGGAACGGCGGTTTCCAGAGGACGCCGAAATCCTGTCCGTTCAAGGAAACTTCCGCGAAATTTTTCACCGCGCCGAGATCGAGCCAGAGTTCGCGTCCGGCAGCCAAGCGGTCCGCAGGAATTTCGATTTCCTTTTCATAAGTCGCCGTGCCGGAAAAATAGCGCACGCCGGCGTTGGTGCTGTCGGGCCAGGAGATCAATTTGTCCAGCGCAACCGTCGGCGGTGCGCCCCAATTCGGCGGGAAACTCAAGTTCCACGCGCCGGTGATTTCCTGTGGGGCCGGCAGATTCGCCGCGTCCGTGCGCAAAACTTTTCCGGCGGCAGTTTGCAATTCAACTTGACCGTTGTTCCACACTTTTACCACCGGCGAGCCGTTGGCGGCGATGCTGGTTCCCCATTTTGGTGACTGGCCGATGGTCGCGTTTGGCGGCAGCGTGAGTGTTTCGTTTTCGTGTGTGACCAGATGACCGGGCGTGCCGTTGAGCGTGTAGTCCACGCGCAGTTCCTTCTGGTGGTTCAAAGACGGGTCGCGACCAAAGGTGTTGTTGCTGATGTCCACAACCAGTTGGCCGTCGTGCGCCAGGGCGGAAAGTTTCGCGGTGACATCCATTCCGTCCGCGCCGTCAACGGCGGTGTAGGTCGCGTGTTGAATCTCCAGTTTCGACATGGTTGACGGTTCAGAGACAAAGCTGCCGCTGGCCACGACGACGTGATCCGCGCCGTCCGCCGAGCGGCGGAAAATGACAAACACCGAACCGGCGGGATCAAAGTCCAGCCGAACAGTGATTCGCCCATCCTGCGCATTCCAGACCGGTGCGGGTTCAATCACGCCGGTGTCGGGATGCCACAGTTCGGGAACCTTGCCGCTGACGCGGAAGGTGCATTCGGCGGAGTCAAACTGCCGCCGCTGGTTGGAGACGAAATAAATATCCGCCGCGCCCGAGATGCGATGCGCATAGGCCAGATGCGTGGCGGTGGAAGTGCCTGCGTATTCAAAATCCGGTTTCAGGGTTTGTGTGGCGAAGATGTCCGCCAAAGATTTTCCCCAGACGATGCGGCCTTTGCCATAGGAATTTTCCAGGACGGTTGCGCCGTCGCATTTGTTCCAAAGTTCGGCGGCGAGTTTTTTCACCTGCGCATCGCATTTGGGATAGCCGTCGAGGCTGGGCGAATGTTGTGGACGCGGACCAACTACCGTCGCCCCGGCGCGCACCAGTTTGCGGATGCACTCCAGCATTTGCGGCGTCATGTTCACATCGTCGGGCGGCAGGATCAGCACGGCGTAGTTCGCGCCGCTGGCGAGCGTGACCCGGCCATTTTTCACCGTCGCGCCGTGCAGCAGCACGTCGGCGTCAACGGCGTCGTAATCGTAGCCGGCGGGCAGCGCGGGATTGCCGGCGCGCATTTCCACCGGCGCGCTTTCGCCGGTGAAATACGCGGCGTCCGTCACGGCGCGGCCTTGTTGCAGGAGAAACTGGCATTGCGTGATGTAATCAATCCACGGTTTCCCCTGGTTCCACCACGTCTCCGTGCGCTCGAAATGAAAACCCCACTGGCCCATCGTCATGCCCGGCCACTGGTTCGTCCACGGCTGCATCGCGTAACGGTGAAAGGTGTAGCGGTTCAAGCCCTGACAAAACATCAGATCGCCGAGTGTCTTGAGCGAATACGGATAATTCTGCCAGCGTCCGTTTTCGGGCGTCGCGGTGAACGACTCCGCGCTGGCGATGGTTTTGCCGTAGATGTGCGCGATGGACGCGGCCATTTTCACGGAGGGATGTCCCTGGCTGCCGCTCCAAAATTCGCCCATCACCACGTCCGCCCGCGCACCGCATTGCAGCGATTCAAACGGGCCGGTGTAAGGCTCGACCGCGTTCATGAGGCCGTGCGCGCGGCACAGTTCGGCGAAATGGCCGTAGTAATTTTCCGCGAACAAATCGGCGATGGTCCGGCGCACGTCCCAAAGAAACCGTTCGGACGCCGCCGGATTGTCCACGACGCGGCCGGTGAACGCGGGCAAAAATTTCGTCAGGTCGTAACCGCGCCGCTTTTGAAATTCCTCGCGGAAATTTTTTGTCCAGTTCTGGCCGCCGACTTCGTAGCTGTCAATCAGCGAACTGTCGAGTGTCTGGCCGGCGAGCGGGCCAATGTCGTCGAGAATCTTCTGCATGAAGCCATCCCAATGCGCGTCGAGCGCCGCTTTGCTGAACTTGTCGCATTCCAGACCTTCGCCTTCCTTGGGCGCGGGATGATTGTTGACGCCGGTCGGCGTATAACCGATGCGCAGAATGATCCAGCGTCCTTTCGGCACGTCCCAATCCAGCCGGCCTCCCGGCTGCAGGCGGGAAGTCAAATCCAGCGTTGCCGCGCGAGGGATGACCGAGCCGGGCGCGGCGTTGGCGACCGCCGGTGAAGACAATGCGAAATTTCCACTGTTGCCGTCTTTGGCCGCCACGTTTGGAATTTTTTCGCCGCCGCCCGCAGGCGCGGGAAACGCCAGCACGGCGATGTCGCGATAAAAATCAAGCTTGGTCGGCGGCTGCGGCAGGACACCGCTGAAATGCGCCGGGCCGGCCACCTCCAGTTCGCTGGTCGTGACGCGTTGCATCGCGTTGGTTACAGTGTTCCACGGGCCGCCGCTGCTGGACCAGCCGGCGCAGTTTTCCACGCAGAGCTTGAGACCGAGCCGGTTCGCCTCCTGCACGGCGAATTTGAAATCCGCGCGCCATTCCGCGCTCATGAAATTTACCGGGCCGTGCGGGATGCCGCAGTCCACGTTCACAATCGTCGCGCCGCCGAGGCCGATTTGTTTCATCGCTTCGAGATCGGCGGTGATGCCTTCCTTTGTAATGTTGCCGTTCATCCAATGCCACCACGTCTGCGGCCGGGCGGAATCCGGAGGATTGAGAAAGCCCGTTTCCAACGGATCGGCGGATGCGGCGGCGGCGGTGAGAACGAGGCACAGCCAGACTGAACGGGAGAAAAGTCGTTTCATGTTGCCGGTTTGAAAAACATTTGAGGAGTGCGCGCATTTTGTTGGTTGAGCCGCTCCCTGACAAGAGCAAAACGGGAGGCAGCGCAACCGCAGTGGTTTGCTTGCAACCGTTGCCGGCTTGTAACGCAGCCGGAAGCGGGGCCGTAGAGGAGTTCGTGCTGCTGGATTCATCGCGACGCGGAAGCGCGCGATTGCACGCGCGGAATTTTTCGTTTAGCTTCGCCCCATGTCGTTATTGGGCAAATCAAGTGCGGGCGTGCTGGCCGTTGTATGTTTCATCACGGTCGGCGGCTGCTCGCCTTCAGGTCAGAGCCAGTTGGACGAGGAAAAGGAACCGCATTTTGTGCTGGGCAACAGCCGCTTCAACGCGATGGATTTCACGGGCGCCATCGAGGCGTTTCAGGAGTCGCTGGAGGTGAACCCGCACTCGGCGCTGGCGCATTTCCGGCTGGCACAGCTTTACGACACGAAGCAGCCCGACCCGGCGGCGGCGATTTTTCATTATCAGGAATACCTGCGGCTGGATCCGGCGGCGGAAAACGCCGAGGTCATCAAGCAGCGCATTTACGCCTGCAAGCAGCAGCTCGCCGCCGACGTGATGGCGATGCCGACCGCGCCAGCGACGATGAAGCAGATCGAGGATTTGACGGAAAAAAACCGGCAGTTGCAACAAAAGGTGGACCAGTTGAACGACGCGGTGAAGCAGTGGAGCGCTTATTGCGCGAGCCTGCAGACAGCGGCAAAAGCCAGTCCGACCGCGCAAAATAATTCAGCCGCGCCAGCGCCCGGCGGCAGTCCGACGCCCGACGATGTGACTTTGCAAACGACCACGACCCGCACGCCGCCGCCGGACAAACCGGCTCCGCCCAAACCGGCGAAACCGCGCACGCACATTGTCCTTGCCGGCGAAACGATGGCCGGCATTGCGCGAAAAAACAGCATCAGCCTGGCGTCACTTCAAGCGGCGAATCCCGGCGTGAACCCCAGAAAATTGCACGCCGGCGACGCGTTGAACCTGCCGCCGTGACTTTTGCATGACCACGCGCCTGACATTTTTCGGCATCACTGCGTTCTGGGTGACGATGAACATCCTGCTTTGGCGTGCGGAATTCGGTTCGCACGGCGACGACGTGCCCGTGCCGCAGGAACTGGTCTGGCGGAGAATTTTGACCGCGCCGGACGCATCCTCCTTGGGCGTGTATCAAAACGGCCGCCGCACGGGCTATTGCGAATTTTCGACCGGCGTTGGCCAGGCAATGGCCTTGGTGGACGGCGACCAGCCGCCGCAGGCAGGCCTGGTCGCGCGTGCCGGTTACCAGATTCACCTCGCCGGCTCATGTGCGCTGGGCGATTTCACGAACCGGCTCAAGTTCGACGGACGTGTCCGGTTCAACGCCGCGCGCCAGTGGCAGGAGTTGAATTTGAAAATGTCCACGGACCTGGCCAGCGTGCAAATTCATTCACTGGAAACCAACCAGAGCGTTCACGTCCAAGTCACCAGCGACGGCAGGTTGACGGAACATGACCTCGCCTTTGCCGACCTGCAAAACCCCGGCGCACTGCTCCGCGCCTTCACCGGAAATTTCGCCGACGCGCTGCTGGGCACGGTGGATTTGCCGAAATTCACGCCCGATTCGGTCGGACAAAAACTCCAGTGGGATGCGCACCGCACCCGCGTCAAGTTTGGCCGGCAAAAAGTGCCGGTCTATCGCCTCCAAACGAGCATCCTTGGCCGTGACTGCATAGTGGACGTCAGCACCCTTGGCGAAATCTTGAGCGTCCAACTGCCCGGCGACATCAGCGCGCGCATTGACGAATGGGGTCCGCCATGATCGAACTCGACCGGCTCGTAAAAAAATTCGGCGACCTCGTGGCGGTCAACGACCTCTCGCTCACCATTCCGCGCGGCGAATTTTTCGCCATGCTCGGACCCAACGCCGCCGGCAAGACGACCACGATGAAACTGCTCACCGGCCTGATCAAACCCACGTCCGGCTGCGCCCGCATCTGCGGTTTCGATGTCCAGTCCCAGCCGCTCGAAGCGCGCCGCCGGCTGGCTTATGTCCCCGATTTTCCGTTTCTCTACGAAAAACTAACCGCGTGGGAATTCTTCCGTTTCATGGGCCAGTTGTTCCAGTTCGACGCCGCGCGCATCGAAAAAAACGCGCAGGAACTCGTAGCGCGTTTTCATCTCGGCGACTTTGCCGCCCGCCCGCTCGAAGGGCTTTCGCACGGCACGCGCCAGCGCGTCGCCATCGTCTCCGCGCTGCTGCATGACCCGGAAGTCTTCGTGATTGACGAGCCGATGGTCGGCCTCGACCCGCAGCACGCGCGCATCGTCAAGGATGTGCTCAAGGAACGTTCGCGCGCGGGCATGACCGTGCTGCTCTCCACGCACGAGTTGAGCATCGCCGAGGAAATGGCCGACCGCATCGGCATTGTGAACGGCGGAAAACTCATCGCCGTCGGCACGCGCGACGAACTGCGCCGGCAAAGCGGCACGGTCGGCGCGCTGGAGGAAATTTTTCTCTCGCTCACGGCAAACGGGAAATAGAGCCGGACCTTCTCGTGAACAAACGCCTCATCATCAAGAAAATCATCGCCCGGCTCACCGAGGAATTGGCGGTGTATTTCCGCGCCGCGCACGCCGCGCGCACCGAGGCCACGCACGAATCCAGCAAGGCCGAAAACAAATACGACACTCGCGGCCTCGAAGCCTCCTACCTCGCGCGCGGCCAGTCCAAACAGGCGGCGGAACTCGAGGCCGCCATCGCGGAGTTTGAAAAGCTCGGAGCGCGGAAGTTCGCAGACGGCGAGACCATTGGCATCGGCGCGCTGGTGGAACTGGAACACGGCGGTGAAAAATCATTTTACTTCCTCGGCCCGCGCGCCGGCGGCACGGAAGTGCTGCACGACAGAAAAGAAATCCTCGTCATCACCCCGCAATCGCCGTTAGGCGAACAGCTCATGGGCCGGAAACAAGGAGACGAACCGCAACTGAATTTCGGTGGCGCGAAACAGGCGGCGAAAATTGCCAGCGTGGCGTGAGCAAGATATGGGAACGATATGCCGAGAAAAGCGCCGTAGGCGCGGCATATTTGTAGTCGGAGCGTTTGAAAATTCAAAGCGCCGTAGGCGCGGCATCGTCGGAGAATATGTCGCTCCTACGGAGCTTGCGGATTTTTTGCGGGCGGTTCTACAAATATGCCGCGCCTACGGCGCTGGAAAAAAAACGCGACGCGACGATGGCGAATGTGCCGCCGCTGGCGCGGGCCGTTTTGGTTTTGATGGGTTTTAACATGATTTGGAATTTTAACGGTGCTGTTCCAAAAGACGAAAGTATTCGTCGCGTGCAATTCTGGCGGTTTTCAGGTTGTTGCGAATTATGAAAACCGGGACTTCGCGGTAAGCTGGAACACGACCGGACGCGTGACACCTGATTTCAAATAAGAACGATGACTGCCTTCCTGCCGAGCGAATTGGAAACCAGCAGCGAGAAAAATCCGCTCCAAAGTTTTCCAGTCAACTGGCGCGAACTTGGGCATGGCCGCTCAAGCCGCCACTGGCGCGGAATGTTTTTCGATGGAAATCCAATCAGGACAACGCCAGCGAACGCCGTCGCTTGCGTAACCCGCATCTTCCAAAACTTCGGGCAATGTGGCGTGTTGCTCCGCCGTTTTGATGAAAAGTTTCACAGCTTCGTCCAGCGCGGTGCGCGCGGCTTGTGGCGTTGCGCCGGAACTTGCCACGTCCAGCGGCATCGCGTGGGCGATGAATTGATTTCCTTCGCGCCAGATTTGGACGGTGTAATCAATATCCATAACGCAACCAATCTACTCGCTTGCCCGGATTGATGCGAGCCGATTTTTGCAGCGCGACGCGACGATTAGTTTCTCATTAACACCCGGCTTCAGCCGGGTGGGTGGGTGCGTAAAGAGAATCAACCGCTTCAGCGGTTTTTCCTACGCTGGCAAACCGTTGAAACGGTTCGCAATCACCAAGCCATTCTCGAACACCCCGCTGAAGCGGGTGTTAATGAGAGCGGACGGCGACGATGGCGAAGGTGCCACCGCTAGCGCGGGCCGCTTTGGTTTTGATGGGGTCTAACATGAACTTGATTGAGCGAAAGGTGACGAACAGGCAATGCTTTTTCGACAATTTTACTGGACGATTTCCGAACTTGATAAGCGCGAGCCTTTGAACGGGAACTGATAACTTTGAATAATTCCGAATTGATGTAGTGAACCGCCGCGCCGTCATCAATGGCAACTCCGGAAATCATTTTACCGGCGGCAATGAGATTATGAAGGGCAGGACGGCGTTCGCGTTCGCCATCGTAATGCGGTGTGCAGCTTCCCGGCAAAAAGCCGAGACATGAAAGCGGCGTCAACTTGCCGGGAATCGAATCGGTAAGACCTTGTTCAAACCAGCAAATTGCGCCTGCGCTAATTCCGCCGAGAACGCAACCGGCCCGCAAGGCGGCGCGAAGAATTAAATCCAGTTTCCATTCGCGCCACAATGCAAGCATGCTGCGAGTGTTGCCTCCGCCCACATAAACGGCGTCATGTCCGAGAATAAACGACTCCAAATCGGCTGTCGGCGGTTTGAACAAAGAAAGATGCGAAGGCACACAATTCAATTTTGAAAATGCCGAATAAAATCTGGCGATGTAATTTTCCGAATCACCGCTTGCAGTCGGAATAAAACAAATTTTCGGCGTTCGTTTGCCTGTCTGCTGAAGAAAATAAATGTCGAGCAATGGATTATCAGGCTCCATTGAAAATCCGCCGCCGCCCATTGAGATGATTTGCGTTTTCTTCATTCGCACTTAAAGCAAATGCCCCAGTTTCTCCCGCTTCGTTTTCAAATACCGTTCGTTGTGCGGATTGGATTTTATTTTGATCGGCACCTGCTCGGTGATTTTCAAACCGTAGCCCTTCAACCCGATGACTTTCTTTGGATTGTTCGTCAGCAGCCGGATGGTTTTCAGGCCGAGATCAACAAGGATTTGCGCACCGAGTCCGTATTCGCGCAGGTCCATGCCGTAGCCGAGTTTCAGGTTCGCCTCAACGGTGTCGAGTCCTTCCTCCTGCAATTTGTAGGCCTTGATCTTCGGCGCGAGGCCGATGCCGCGGCCTTCCTGCCGCATATACAGAATCACGCCGCGCCCGGCCTCGGCCACCTGCCGCATGGCGGAATGCAATTGCGGCCCGCAATCGCAACGTCGCGAACCGAAGACGTCGCCGGTCAGACATTCGCTGTGGACGCGCACCAGCACGTCCTTTTTGCCGGAAACATCGCCGCGCACGAGCGCGAGGTGATGCTGGCCGTCAATCTTGGAACGGTAGAGGTGCAGTGCAAATTCGCCGTAGTCGGTCGGCATTTTCACGACTTCAACCGGCTCGACGAGTTTCTCGCGCGTGCGGCGGAACTCGATGAGGTCGGCGATGGTGCAGATTTTGAGGCGGTGTTTCTTCGCAAATTTCAACAATGCCGGCAGCCGCGCCATCGTGCCGTTGTCATTGACAATTTCCGCCAGCACGCCCGCCGGACGCAGGCCGGCAAGCCGCGCGAGATCAATCGCCGCCTCGGTGTGGCCGGCGCGGCGCAGCACGCCGCCTTCGCGGTAGCGCAACGGAAAAACGTGGCCGGGCCGGACCAGGTCGTCGGGCTGTGTTTTGGGACTCGCCAGAAGCTGGATGGTCCGGGCGCGGTCGGCGGCGGAGATTCCTGTGGTCACGCCGTGCGCGGCATCCACGGAAATGGTGTAGGCGGTGCGCATCCGCTCCAGGTTCTGCTGCGTCATCAGCGGCAGTTTGAGGCGGTCCAGGTCGTCGCCGGTCATGGGCACGCATACGACGCCGGAAGTATGGCGCACCATGAAGCTTAAATTTTTCGGCGTGGCCATTTCAGCGGCGAAAATGAGGTCTCCCTCGTTCTCGCGGTCGGCATCGTCCACGACAATGATCATTTTGCCTTTGCGGAGGTCGGCGACGACAGATTCAATCAAGTCGAAATGGCTTTTCATTTTGCGGAAATAATTTTAGCCGCCGGACTGGGAAATGTCACACCATTCGTGGACGTTGCGACGAGCATGAACGCTTTTTGTTTGTAACCAGCCATAGTTTGTTTTACATTGGCAGCGTTCGTTTCCAATCTTTTCCGGCAAAGGACGAGACGTCGTGAAATGACCATGTCATCCGACCATGCAGAAAGCAAAAAAACCGGCGGCGCGGCGGTGAGTTCCTCCGTTGCTCCGGGTGATTTGTCGGACAATCTCCGGCGGCTCGACCGTCTTGCCAACCTCGGCCTCGTTTCCGCCAGCATCGCGCATGAAATCAAAAACGGGCTGGTCGCCATCAGCACGTTTGTCGAACTGCTGCTGCAAAAGGGCGACGACCGGGAGATGACCGAAGTGGTGCGGCGCGAACTGAAGCGGATAGATTCCCTGACCACGCAGATGCTGCGGTTTTCCGCGCCGAAACCGGCGGCGCGCACCCGGGTGCGTGCGCACGACCTCCTCGACCATTCGTTGCGGCTGCTCGAACATCAGATGAGCGGACGGATGATTGGGTTGAAACGGGATTACCGCGCCGCGCCCGACACCGTGCAGGGTGATGAATTCCAATTGCAGCAGGCGTTCATGAACCTGCTGCTCAACGCGGTCGAGGCCGTGGGCAGCAACGGCGAAGTGACCGTCGCCACGGAAAACGCCGGTGGCCGGTTGAAAATTTCCATCCGCGACACCGGCTTGGGAATCTCAACGGAAAATCTGGCGCGGTTGTTTGAGCCTTTCTTCACCACCAAGAAACAGGGCACGGGACTCGGCCTGGCGATCTGCCGGCGCGTCATGGACGAGCATCACGGCCAAGTTGAAGTCCACAGTGAAACCGGCAAAGGCTCGGTGTTCATCCTCTCGCTGCCGCTGGAGTAAAATCACTCGCCGATGAGGCTGTAGGGATTGGCGACGTCGTCGCCGACTTGCGTGGCTGGACTGGCCTTGAGGGAAAATTCAAACGCAATCGTGTAATCCGTGGAATTGTTCACATTGTCCTGCACGCGGAACGTCACGGCGGCCGTCCAGCTCCTCATGTCGCGGTAGAGCGTGTAAAACTGCTGCTGCAGGCGGCTGTTCTTGACGTTGTAATTGTGCGTGGCGCGCACTCCCCAGTTGTCGTTCAAACGGTAAAACATCGTGCTGGTGATGTAATTGTCGCCGCTCCACGAACCGCCGCCCCAGGAACCGTCGCGCAGATACCAGTGGCCGAGGCCCCAGCTCCAGCGGTCGTTGGGCGCGAACGTCACCTGATGAAACGCCAGGTTCAGATTGCCGCCTTCGAGGTCGTAACGGATTTGCGATTCCAGCGTGAGCCATGAGCGCGGACGCACCAGAAGCTGTGAATACAAATCATTGAAGTCGCTCTGGCCGGCCTGCGGGTCCAGCCGCCAGTCGAGCATCAGGTTCCAGTTCAGCAAATCTTCAAGGTGCCCGGCGCGTTTCGTCTGCAAAACATTGCGCAGGCCGAAACGGACGACGTTCATCGTGTCAATCGAGTCAATGCTGTTGTAATCCGGGAACGTCAGCGGCGAGATGAGCAGCGCGGGGATTTCGCTGTCGAACTGCGGCAACTGCGCGGGCGGCGTGCTGGGGTCGGGAACAAACACATAATTCGCCGACGGCTCGATGATGTGGCGCAGGCCGTCCACGTCGAAAAGGGAATTTTTCGCGTCCGGCCAGAGGGCTGACGACTTGAACGACACGCCGACGCCGGTGTTGAAGACTTCGCGATAGGTTTCGTCGTATGAATTATTGTAGTTGGTGTAGCCGCTGCCCGGGGTGGTCAGGTAGGAGGTGCTGCTGACATGACTGCTGTAATAGGTCAGCCGGCCGCCGACGCGCGGCGTGATGTTCAGAAAGTTGAAAAAAGTCCACGGCAGCGTGAACTGATGATAAGTGTCGCCGCGCGTGGCGGAATCAACATAGCTGCCGTTCATGGCGGAATACAATCCGTTCGTGGCGTTCGCGGCGAACGAACGATACCAGCCGATGGAGCTTTGGCTGTCGTAATAAACCGGCGTGTTGAAAACCTGCTGGCGGAAGCCGGTGAGCTGCACGTCCGGCTCGCGCTCGATCTGGCTGAAGAAACTGTTCACGCGCGGCGTCGTCAGCGCGTCGAGGCTCCAGTTGTCCCAGTATTTGTTGATCTCGACGAAGGTGTTCGGCTGCGGGTTCACCGTGTATTCGCCCTCGAAAAAGTCGTGCAGCACCAGCGGGTCGGACTGGTAGTTCACCAGCGCCTTCACATTCAGGTTGGTCATGGGCGTCGCCTGCCAGCCCAGATAAAAACGCTGGCGATTTTCCGGGATGTTGCCGAAGAACGGGAAGTTGTTCGTGCTGTAGTTCGGCAGGGTGTCATCCAGGTAATAATACCTCATCGAGGCTTCGCCCCAGCGGTCCAGGTGCAGGTTCAGGTCCGCGCCCGTGCCCGCGCCGCGGCGTGCGCGGTAGTCCAGATGGAGTTTGCCGTCCACCGCCTCGCCGAGAAACCACTTGTAAGTCGTCAGCAAATACGGGCCATACGCACTGCGGTCGCCGGGCGAAAAATTAAAATTGTTCGCGCGCGCGCCAAGGTTGCGCCGGTAATACGGAAAATAAAACACCGGCACGCCCTCCGCATACAGCACCGCGTTCCACATCTCCACATATTTGCCGGGAACGATTTTTATTTTGCCCGCGCGGACACGATACGCCGGATTGGCGATGTCGTCCGTCGTGACAAACGCGTTGCTCGCCCGATAGACGTGGTTGCTGACGTCGCCCGACAGCCCGTTGCCGCCCGCGAACACCGGCGACTTGCCCGTGCGGAACTGTTCGCTGCGCATCTGTTTCGTTTTGAAATTATAGTCAATGTGCTCGCCCAGCCAGAGCTGGTCGCCCGATTCGATGCTCACATGGCCGTCCGCCGTCACGTCGTCCGTCTTGGTATTCACCGACGCGCTGTCCGCCGTCAGCACGGTGTCGCCGTAATGCACAAACACGCCGTTGGTGCCGGTCCACAAGCCCGTGGACGGCTCGTAATCGAGCAGCCCCGCCGTCGTGCCGGGGATGATCGAACTCAAGGCCTGAACGTCCAGCGACGGCATTTCCTGCGCGGCGGCGGAAAGGGAAAAAAGGGCGGCGAAAAAAGTCAGCGCAAGAATGGCGGGCAGTTTTGTCATCAGGCGCGGCCAATTAAACAGAATGAACCGCCCCTGCCAAGCGAGTTTTACGACTTCGCCTGAATAGCGGGCGTTGCCCAAGTCGCCCTCCAGCTTGTGCAGCACCTCGTGAATCCTCGCGGCGGCGGCATCGTCTTCGTATTGCTGGACCAGTTCGTGCGCGGCGTCCCAGTCGCCGGCCAGGGCCAGTTCCACTGCGCGGAGCAGATCATCGTTCAGTGCGCTCATGGCCGGTTTTTACCGCCGAACCGGCGCCTCTGCAAGTCTTCGGCGACCGCAATCCGGTCTGCTCCTGCGTGGGGATGGCGAATTATTCTTAACCACGGATGGGCACGGACGACACGGATTCG
>DATCBW010000142.1:0-7131 GCA_036511615.1 Verrucomicrobiia bacterium
CGCTCTTGGTGAATGGTCACGCCGGCTCGCGGGGACGCTCGCCCCACCTTGTAGAATTGATTTCATTTTGCCACGAGCGCGAGCGGCAGCACTTCGGAAATCTGCCGGACGAAATTCACCTTCAATTTCGCGCGCACTTCCGCCGGCACGTCCTCCCAGTCGGGCTTGTTGCCCTCCGGCAAAATCACCTGCTTCAAACCGAACCGCGACGCGGCGAGCACTTTTTCCTTGATGCCGCCGACGCGCAGCACTCGCCCGCGCAGGCTGATTTCACCCGTCATCGCCGTGTCCGAACGAACGCGTCGCTTGCTCATCAGCGACGCCAGCGCGGCGACAATCGCCACGCCCGCGCTCGGTCCGTCCTTCGGCGTCGCGCCGGCGGGAACGTGGATGTGCAAGTCATGCTTGCCGTAATCGTCAAAATCAAGATCGAGCTTTTTCGCCTGCGAACGCAGATAACTCACCGCCGTCTGCGCGCTTTCCTTCATCACTTCGCCGAGCGAGCCGGTGAGAATCAGGCTGCCGCGCCCGCGCATCCGCGTGGCTTCGATGAACAAAATGTCGCCGCCGACGGGCGTCCACGCGAGGCCGGTGGCGATGCCGATCTCGGTGATTTTCTCGGCGCTTTCGGCGACGAACGGCGCGTGGCCGAGAAATTTTTCCAGGTCCGCCGCGTCAATTTTCACCGTTTCCGCCGTGCCGTTGCGCGAAATGATTTTGCGCGTGGCCTTGCGCGCGAGCGCGGCGATCTGGCGTTCGAGCTGGCGCACGCCGGCCTCGCGCGTGTATTCGCGGATAAGTTCGCGCAGCGCGGCGTCGGAAAATTTCACGTCTCTTTTCGTGAGGCCGTGCTCTTCGATTTGGCGCGGCACGAGATAACGTTTGGCGATCTGCAATTTTTCCGATTCGGTGTAGCTCGGCAGTTCGATGACTTCGAGCCGGTCGCGCAGCGCGGGATGAATCGGCTCCAGCCAGTTCGCGGTGGCGATGAACAGCACGCGCGACAAATCGAACGGCAAATCCAGATAATGATCGGTGAAGGTGTGGTTCTGCGCCGGGTCGAGAACTTCGAGCAACGCCGACGCCGGGTCGCCGCGAAAATCCGCGCCGACTTTGTCAAGTTCGTCCAAAAGAATCACCGGGTTGCAACTTTCGATGCGGCGGAGCGTCTGGATAATTCTTCCGGGCATCGCACCGACGTAAGTGCGGCGATGGCCGCGAATCTCCGCTTCGTCGCGTATTCCGCCCAATGAAATCCGCGCAAATTTTCTGCCCAACGCGTCGGCAACGCTTTTGCCGAGCGATGTTTTGCCAACGCCGGGCGGGCCGACGAGACAAAGGATCGGGCCTTTGATTTGTTTGCGGCGTTTGAGGACGGCGAGGAATTCCAGCAGGCGGTCCTTGATTTTTCCGAGGCCGAAATGCTGTTCGTTGAGAATTTTTTCAGCCGTCTTCAAATCCAGTTTGTCGTCGGTGGCCTTTTCCCACGGCAGGGTCAGGATCCAGTCGAGGTAATTGCGGGCGACGCCGTATTCAGCGGCGGCGGGCGGCGTCTGCTGGAGACGTTCGAGTTCCTGTTCGGCGGCCTTGCGCGCCTCGGCGGGCATCGGCGTCTTTTCAATTTTGTCGCGGAGCGATTTGATTTCGCCGCTGTTGGTGTCGCCGTCGCCGAGTTCGCGCTGGATGGCGCGCATCTGTTCGCGCAGAAAGAAATCGCGCTGCGTCTTGGCGATGGAACTGGCGACGTCGCTCTGGATTTTGGAACTCAACGTCAGCACCTCCTGTTCGCGGTTGAGCAGCGGCAGGAGTGTTTGCAGGCGTTCGCGGACGGAAATCATTTCAAGCAGTTTCTGGCGGTCAGGCAGGCTCAAATTCAAGTTCGCAGCAATCAAGTCGGCGAAATGGCCCGGATGCTCGGTGTTGAGCGCGGCGATTTTCACCTGATCCGTCAGCGCGTTGGACATCTTGGCGATTTCCTCGAACTGTTTGTGCGCGTTGCGCAGCATCGCCTGCAACTCGATGGTGTCCTCCGCTTCGTCGCGGAGCATTTCGTAGTGGGCGCGCAGATACGGCGCGGGCGGCGCGAAATTTTTCAAGCGGATGCGCCAGAGACCCTCGACGAGCACACGCGCGGTGCCGTCGGGAAATTTCACCATTTTTGAAAGCCGCGACACGCAACCGACCTGGTGCAGGTCGTCGGGCGTCGGTTCGGCCACGTCGGGATTGCGTTGCAGCACCGCGCCAAACAGACGGTCGCCCGCGACGAGGTCGTCCACGAGCTTGAGGCTGGGGCCGGTTTCGACGAGCAATGGCACGACCGCGCCGGGAAAGATTACGATGTCGGAGAGGCCAAGAATGGGCAGCACGTCCGGCAGTGAACGCGACGAAAATCTCGCCGACGCTTCGGATTTGTCACCCGAACCGAGGATGCTGACAAACTCTGTTTCCGGCGATGTCATTCGTCGTTTATTCCAACAATATAGACTCCCGCGCGCCCGAAAAGTTCATGCGCGGTCATTCTCCTTCGCTGATTGGAACTTTCTTGCTCCTGGCCGGTTCCTGTCGCACCGGCGGCACGTCAATGCGCAGAAATCCGTTCACATAAACCGCCTTGGCCTGGCCGAGGTCGTAGCCGGGCGGCAGATCCAGCACCGTTTCAAACGGGCCATAGGTGATTTCCATCACCAGAAAACTGCATTGCGGTGCGCGGCAGCAGTCGGGCCGGTTGCCGCTGATGCGCAGCCGGCTGCCGTCCACGACGATCTCCAGGCTGTCGCTTTTCATGCCGGCCAGCTCGACCTTGACGACCAGCCCGGTCTCGGTGGCATAAACATCGGTGTTGGGCGCCCAACAGCCCGTGGTGGGTTCACCCGTGCCGCCCATTGCGGAACTGCGCGCGGTGAAATGAATGGTGGAACTGACTTTGGTGACGGCCATGGTTGATTCTTCTTTTGAATGGACTGCAAATCTCAATGCGCGGCGCTTTTTTCCTTTTTGGCTCCGGTCTCGTGGTCGTGCGCGCAACCGCAGCCGCAGCCGGATTTTTTGCTGGAACTGCGCCAGACGGAAAAGACGACCACAGCCAAAACGATTGCCAGAATAAGAAATTGCTGCCAGTTCATGCTGCCAACATAACCGCAAACACAAACCGCGCAAATGGAATTTTATCCCGCTAATGCACGGCATTAATTTTAATCGGAAGTTGAACTTTTCCCCATTGGGTTTAGGCTCCGCGCATGGCCGAACCGTTCCGTTATCCGCACCGCGTCACCTATGCCGAATGCACCGTCGGCGACCACATTTATCATTCGCGCTATCTTGACCTGCTGGAGGCCACGCGCGGCGAATTCATGCGCTCGTCCGGCACGACCGTCCGGCAATGGCAGGAACGCGACTGCATTTTCCCCGTCATCGAGGCGCGGTTGCGCTACAAATTTCCCGCGCGCTACGATGATCTGCTGACCATTGAAGTCTGGCCCACGTTGATGGAACGCGTGCGGCTGAACTTCGGCCACCGCATTTTGAATCAGGACGGAAAACTCATTCTCGAAGCCGAAACTTTTCACGCCTGCACCGGCCGCGACGGAAAACCCAGGCGCCTGCCGGAGGAAATCGCGGCAAATTTAAGGCTGTATTTGAAAGCGGTCCAAGTTGCCATATAAATTGAAATTGCGCCGGTCGTTTCGTTCCAGCTTGCGCGACGCGGGCGCGTCTGCGAAAATTCAGCGTCGCGCGCGATGCACAACCAGCCAAAAAACTACCCCAAACATTACTGCGGTGTCTTCGGAATTTTTGGTCATCCGAACGCCGCCGAACTCGCCTACTACGGACTTTACGCGCTCCAGCATCGCGGGCAGGAAAGCGCCGGCATTGTCACCTGCCACGACGGCAAATTTTACAAGCACCACGGCATGGGCCTCGTCCCGCAGATTTTCAACGATCCGAAAATTTTGCACGATCTCGTCGGCGAAACGGCCATCGGCCACACGCGCTATTCGACCACCGGCACGTCCAATCTCCGCAACGCCCAGCCGCTCACCGTGGACTGTGCGCGCGGACAGATCGCCGTCGCGCACAATGGCAACCTGACCAACGCCGCCGCGCTCCGCGACGAACTCGAAAGCCGCGGCCTGGTTTTCCAGACCACCGTGGACAGCGAAATCATCATCATGATGCTCGCGCAGCCGGAGATCGGCGGCGTCGCCAACTCGCTCGTCAACACGCTGCGCCGCATCGAAGGCGCATTTTCGTTGGTGATCATGACCGAGAAGGAATTGATCGGCGCCCGCGATCCGCACGGGTTCCGTCCGCTCTCCATTGGCAAAACCGCAAGCGGCGCGTATGTGCTTTCCAGCGAGACGACGGCTTTTGATTTGATCCATGCACAATTTATCCGCGACGTGGCGCCTGGTGAAATTGTCATCATCAATGAAAAGGGCCTGACGAGCATCCAGGCTTTTCCCGAACATCGGAAACGCGCGTTCTGCATTTTCGAATACGTTTATTTCGCCCGGCCCGACAGCGTTATCAACGGCCACAGCGTTTATGAAGTCCGCAAAGCGATGGGCCGCCAACTTGCACGCGAACACAACGTCAAGGCCGACCTCGTCATTCCTGTGCCCGACAGCGGCGTGTGCGCCGCGATGGGTTATTCCGAGGAATCCGGCATTCCCTACGAGATGGCTTTCATCCGCAACCATTACGTCGGCCGCAGCTTTCTCCAGCCCACGCAGCTCATCCGCGATTTCAACGTCCGCGTGAAACTCAACCTCATCGAATCGCTCGTGAAAGGAAAAAGCGTCATCATCGTGGACGACTCCATCGTGCGCGGGACGACGTGCAAAACGCGCGTGAAAACGCTCAAGGAGGCCGGGGCGAAGGCGGTTCACGTCGCCGTGAGCTGTCCGCCGCACATGAATCCGTGCGTGTATGGCATTGATTTTCCCGACCGCACCAAGCTCATGGCCGCGAACAATTCCGTGGACGAGATCCGCAAATATCTGAACGCCGACTCGCTGCATTATCTTTCGCAGGCGGGCATGGTCGCCGCCACCGGCCAGCCGAAGGAAGCATTCTGCATGGCGTGTTACGACGGCAACTATCCTGTTCCCTACGATCCATTGTTCGACAAGCACATCATCGAACGCCGCCGCAAACAGACGCAAACCCTCGGCGAAGCGGCGGCGAAAGAGGATGAGCAGATCAAACTATTGCAGGTTTAATGCGGCTGAAACTTTAATTTCTTGCGATGTCGAATAAATTCACGCGGCAAAATCCACGTTCGGCACGTCGCGGACGGACGGCGGCACGCTGAAGAAATCGCCCTCCGATTTGAACCCGAACAGGTTCGCCACCAGGTTGCTGGGAAAGGTTTCGCATTTATTGCGGTAATCACGGACGTTGCCGTTGTAAAACCGGCGCGCGGCCTGGATGCGATCCTCGGTGTTGACCAGTTCCTTTTGAAGCTGGAGAAAATTCTGGTCGGCCTTGAGCTGCGGATAATTTTCCACGACCACGAGCAGTTGTTTCAGCGCGTCCACGAGCTGGACTTCGTCGCGGCTCTGGTCGGCCACGGCACCGCTGTTGGCGGCGCAGCGATTGCGCAATTCCGTCACGCGCTCCAAAACCTCGCGCTCATGCGTCGCGTAGCCTTTCACCGTCGCGACGAGGTTTGGGATGAGATCGTAACGGCGTTTCAATTCCACGTCCACATCGCTCCACGATTCGCGGATATAGTTGCGCAGGCTGACGAGCGCGTTGTATTGAGCGAGCAGATAAACCAGCGGCAGCCCGACGACGGCGGCGATGACGATGAGAATGGCAATCATGCGTTTTGGGTGAACAGGTAATCCGGCATCAGCGAACGGATTTGCGCGAGGCGGTTCAAGTTCGATTCAATCTGGTCGAAGGACAGACAGGAATTGAACAGGAGCGTGATGGCTTGATTTTCGATTTCAACGCTCAAATCGCGGTTGGCCAGCAGGTATTCCATCATCTTGGAATTGCAAACGTCGTAGGCGAATTTTTTGTCCTGACAGCGGACGCAAAACGTTTTGGAAAACTCCGCAGACTCGAACTTGATGTCCTGATAGCCGAAAACTTCGGCGACTTTCAGGAAAAAATTTTCATGCCGGATGGTCAGGTCGGGAAAACTCACTGGCAATTGCAAAATAAAAACGGAAAAACGGTAATGTGTCGTGTGGCTGCCATTTTTGTCGTGCGTTGTGACCTGATAATGATAATCGAACGCCAGCACGTCGTCGTTTTGATACATGCCGGAAAGGACGTTGTAGGCATAGCGATTGTCGCCCTGTGCGAGTTTCTTCAAAAATTCGAAACGCTCGGCGAGTCCGTAATCCGGGTCGGCGGCAAAATTCAAATTCAGCCGCTGCGCCAGTCCCAAAAGCCCCTCGCGCCGCTTGCGCGCGGCGATGTTCGAGTAAATTCCACCGACGATGACAATCACGATGAATACCGCGAAGATAAGAAATGGCGCGGGAAAACCGGCATTACTGTGAAAAGTCATGCGATTCTTCTAAACCAAACCTTCGCGGCAGGCGATTACAATTTCAAACGATTTTTCGAACTGCCGCCCTGAATTTTGCTTTCCCGCATTTCGATTCGCGTCCATCTTTGCATCGTGAAATTGTCCGCCACAGAAATCCGGGCCGCCGTCCGTGCCGCGCTCGCCGAGGACATCGGCGGCGGCGACGCGACCACGCTGGCCACCGTTCCGAAAAACGCAACGTCCGTCGCGCGGATGCGGGCGCGCGAACCGCTCGTCGTAGCGGGTCTGGAATTTGCGGAAGCGGTGTTCCGGCAGCTTTCGACCAAAATCAAAATCCAAAAACTTTCGCGTGATGGCGCGTGTGTGAACGCCGGGGACATACTGCTGAAAATTTCCGGTTCGACGCGCGCCATTTTGAGCGCCGAGCGCGTCGCGCTGAATTTCGTCCAGCGGCTTTCCGGCGTGGCCACCGCGACTGCGCAATTCGTCAAAGCCGTTCGCGGCACGAATGCAAAAATTCTCGACACGCGCAAAACCACGCCGGGCTGGCGGCAGTTTGAGAAATATGCCGTGGCCTGCGGCGGCGGGAAAAATCATCGCGTCGGGTTGGACGACATGATTTT
>DATCBW010000143.1:0-4129 GCA_036511615.1 Verrucomicrobiia bacterium
AACAAACACCGCGTCGGCAAACGAATAGACAAAGGCGCGGAAAAATGTCTTGAGCATTGCTGTTTGCGGTCAGATGAAATAAATTGAGTCATGCTTTTCGACCGCCAGCATGTGTTGCTTGAACTTTTGGATGCACTGAATGAGCCGGTCGGCTCGACAGATTTCCAGAAGCTCCTGTTCCTTTACACCCGCGAAGGCGAACCCTCTTGTATCTGAATTTCCGTCTAACCTTGTCTGGAAGTGATGACATGGGAAGATGGGACTGCCTTCCGGCCTGCAGGCCGGAAGGCAGTGGCGCGGACGAGTTCGAAACCCTCTGGCACTGGCTTTTGGCCAAGTGCGCTGGGAGCCTGAACCGTTCGTGCCTGTGTCCTAAACTCGAACCGTTGATTGAGCGGCCCACCCAGGCCAGCTCGCATTTGCAAGAATGAGCCAGAACACTATGACCACTATCTACACGGGCTTGGATATTGCCAAGCTTAACCTGCAACTCCACCTCGCCGGCCGCATCCACGACCTGCCCAACACTGCCGCCGGTCATCGCCGGCTGCTTAAACTCCTGGCTGCGCACGTCGGTGCCCACGTCGTCTGCGAAGCCACTGGCGGTTACGAACGGGACGTCGTCGCGGCCCTGCATGAAGCCAGCATGTCCGTCAGCGTCTTGAACCCCGCCCGCGTCCGGCACTTCGCGCGCGCCACCGGCCAGCGCGCCAAGACCGATGACATTGATGCCGCCGTCCTGTCCGCCTACGGCCAGGCATTGCAGCCCAAACCCACTGCGCCCCGCACCGAACAGGAACAGCAGTTGGCCGAACTGGTTCGCCGGCGCGTGCAAGTCGTGGAAATCCTCGTGGCCCAACGGCAGCAAGCCCAACGCCTCACCGTGCCGGCCTTGCGCCGCCAGGCCCAAAGCCTCGTCCGCCGGCTCGAACGGGACGTGGCCCAAATCGAAGACCAACTCAAGGAACTGCGCACGCAGGCCACCACGCTGGATGCGCGCGTGCAAAAACTCGAAGCCATCACCGGCGTCGGCGCGATCACCGCCCTGGGCGTGCTGGCCGAACTGCCCGAACTGGGCACGCTCAATCGTCGCCAGGCAGCCGCCTTGGCCGGACTGGCACCGCATCCACGCGAAAGCGGTCAATGGCACGGACGCCGCAGCATCGGCGGTGGGCGCGCGCCCGTCCGTCGGGCGCTCTACATGGCGGCACTCGTCGCTGCCCATTCCAACCGTCAACTCAAAGAGTTTTATCAGCGCCTCCGCGCGGCGGGCAAACCGGCCAAAGTTGCACTCACCGCCGTCATGCGCAAACTCATTGTCCTCATGAATCACATCCTCAAAAATCCTAACTTTGCACTCCAAAATTAAATACCGTTGCTCCCATCCGATGGGCGAGGGTGGTGTCGGACTCTCCCCATTCGCTTCCGAAGCGAACGCGGAGAGGGAGAAATTTGCGGGACGATTTCCCAGGACAGGCTCGCATCCGCCTTCATCTGATTTCGGCGCGACGAGCCAACCTTGGGCTAATTTCCGCAGCGCCTTCGACGCAGCCGAAACTCGGCCTGCCATCTAATTCGCGGCAATTCGCGCCATTCGCGTCAAAGTTTTTGCGGCAAGAAATTAAATTCTCACCTTGAACTCCTCGCCTGCCTTGAGCGATTGCGCGAAACCCGCGAGCAGTTCGGGGATTTTTTCCAAATCTTTCAGGCTCACCACTTGCACCGGCGAGTGCATATAGCGGTTCGGCAAACTGATCAGCGCACTGGCGATGCCGCCGCGCGTCCAGAAAATCGCGTCCGTGTCCGTGCCGCCCGCGCCGCTGGACGCTTCATGCTGGAGCGGAATTTTTTTTGACTTGGCGACGGCTTCGATGCGCGCGACGACTTCGGGATGATTGCAGCCGCCGTGGGTGATGGCCGGGCCGCCGCCGATTTTCACGTCGCCGTGCTGCGTTTTGCTGACCGTCGGATAATCCGTCGCGTGCGTCACGTCCACGACGAGCGCGATGTCGGGCTTGAGCGAATAGGCGATTTGTTTCGCGCCGAGCAGGCCGACTTCTTCCTGCACGTTGGAGACGGCGCAAATTTCCGCGTGCAATTTCTTTCCCGATTCCTTCAACAGCCGCAACGCCTCGGCCACGGCAAACGTGCCGATGCGATTGTCGAACGCCCGCGCCACCGCCAGATCATTTCGCAGCAGATCAAATTCATCGGCCAGCGTAATTGGATCGCCGATTTGAATTAGTTTTTCCGCATTTTTTTTATTTTTCGCGCCGATGTCTATGAACAAATCATGCATCTTCGGCGGCTTGGGCTTGTCGTCGTCCTGCCGCGACAAATGCGGCGCGACGTTGCCGACGACGCCTTTCACCGCGCCCACGCCCTGGCGCGACGAATGGATGAGCACGCGCTGCGCCTTAGTGATGGCCGCGTTCACGCCGCCCATTTTGCGGATGTAAATAAAACCTTCGTCGGAAATATAACTGGCCGACATCGCGATTTCATCGGCGTGCGCCGCAATCATCAATCGCGGCGAACCGCCTTTGTTCAGCACGGCGACGCAATTGCCATAAGCGTCGGAAAAAGTTTCCTCGGCGAATGATTTGACGTAATCAAGCCAGACCCGCTGGCCACGGGTTTCAAAACCAGTCGGGCTTGGCGTATTGACCAAAGTTCGTAAAAAATCCAAGGATTGCGCGCGCATGAAAACAGGCTAACAGCAAGTGTCGGAAGCCGAAACTCAAAATTTTCCTTGAAAAACAACGGGGGTCGGCTACAGTTGATTCAATCAATCAACAAAAGATAAAAATATGAAATGGATCAAACCTGAATTTGAAGAAATCAGCTTGAGCATGGAAGTCACGGCCTACGTGAACGCCGGCAAATAAGCTGGCGACCCCGAAAAAAGTTGCCCCCAAGGCCGCGCCGGTTTCTTTTACAGCCGTGCAAATAAGAATTCTTGGTTCTGCGGCGGGAGGCGGCGTTCCGCAATGGAACTGCAAGTGCGCCAATTGCCGTTCCGCCCGCAAGAGTGGAAATTTCCTCACACAATCTTCAGCGGCAGTTTCAGCCGACGGCAAAAATTGGCTGCTGCTCAATGCTTCGCCGGATTTAGTTTTTCAATTCGCTTCGTTCGCCCCACTTTCGCCTCGCGGAAATAAATTGCGCGGCAGCGCGGTTCAGGCCGTGGTTTTGACTGATGGCGAAATGGATCACGTCGCCGGACTGCTTTCTTTGCGCGAACAAAAATCTCTCCGGCTGATTTGCACCAGCGCGGTCAAAAATTTGTTGACACGTCAATTTCCGCTGCTTCCGACTTTGGAAAAATACTGCCGGATTCGTCATTCAACATTTCCAGTTCAGATTGCGGGAATCCAAATTTCCGCGCTGGAATTGGAAACTAAAAAAGCGCCGCCATATTCCCGCCGTCCGGCGCGGCGCGGCGAAGTCGTCGGTCTCCGGCTTGAAGCAAATCGAAACAGTTTTGTCTATCTTCCCGGATTGCCTGCGATCAACAAATCTATAAATGAATTCGTCGCAGGTTGTGACTGTTTGCTCGTGGACGGCACATTTTGGTCGGAGCGCGAAATGATTTCGCTCGGCCTGTCCAAACGCACGGCGCACGCGATGGGTCATGTGCCGATTAGTGGTGCAGGTGGAAGTCTGGAATGGTTGCGCGCACTGAAAATTCCGCGTAAAATTTACACTCACATCAACAACACAAATCCCATTTTGAAAAAGAATTCACGCGAACAAAAAATGGTCGAGCACGCGGGCGTAGAAATCTCCCGCGACGGAATGGACATTCTCTTATGAAAGATTCCGGCGATTCAATTTGGCCGCCAGAAGAATTTATTGCGCGCCTTCGTGCCGTGGGCGAGCAAACTTATCACGACAAACATCCGTTTCATATTTTGATGAACAAGGGAAAATTGTCCCGCGAACAATTGCAAGGATGGGTCGCAAATCGTTTTTATTATCAGACGCAAATTCCGGTCAAGGACGCGGCGATTCTCTCGAACTGCCCGCTCCGGGAGGTGCGGCGCATCTGGCTGCACCGCATCACCGACCACGACGGCCATGAAGGAGGCGAAGGGGGCATCGAGGCCTGGTTGCAGCTCGGCCAGGC
>DATCBW010000144.1:0-5412 GCA_036511615.1 Verrucomicrobiia bacterium
TAAATGTGCGCCGAGACTAGGTTCACCAGCAGCAGCGTGCCGATGAGATAACCGCCCGGCAGAATGATGGGAATTTCCCTGCCGAACAGATGCATTCCCACCACGAGCCATTGCCGGAAATAATGCGCCTGCGCCGCGTAAAGCCCGACATCCACCTGCGCGAGCGTGCCGACGAACACCAGCACAATCGAAAACGCCAGCAGCACGACCGTGAGCTTGAGCGACGTGAAAACCCCGACGATTTTTTTAATGAGCATCGGGGTATTTGGCCGACTGGACGAATTTTACGAACGCATCTTTTTGCTGCGCCACGAGATCCGGGTCGCCCATCAGTTTGTAGAACCAAGTCTGGCCCTTCAACGGCAGATCCACACCAACGAGCCGCGCCGGTTTGCCGGTGCTGGCGTCGGTGCCGGTAATGTCCACGACACTTGCCTGACCGCCGGAAACTTCCAGTGTGGAAACGATTTTAGCGAGACCGGCATTGTCCACCGGGCCGAGGCCGAGCTGTCCGCGCCAGCGGATCACGTTTTGCAGCAGCCCGCCGCCGGTTCCCGAGAACGGACTGACATTCACAGCCGCCTCCGCGCCGTTCGCGCCGACGATGACATATTTGGCGACGAGAAACTGTTCCAGTGGCGCGGTCTGCCAGCCGGCGGGAACGGTCCACGTTGGTTTGTCTCCAATGACGGTTGTGACGGGCGCAGTCATTCCGGGAATCGCCGGATGCGATGGCGGCAGTTGACTCATGTCCATTGCAGCCGGCGCGGAGGATGCGGCGAGCACACCGAACTGGACGGATTTCAAAAAGGCAACGAAGGCGGTCTTTTGCTTCTCAACCAGATCCGAGTCGCCGGTCACCTTGAAAAACCAAGACATGTCGCCCTGGTGGAAAATAACGCCTAAAATGCGTTGCGCATCGGCCGCCGTTCCCGGCAGGTCAAACAAGTCGGCGGGCTGGCCGGCAACCTCGACCTTTTCCGCAAGCTTCTGCAAATCGTCGTCAGCCAGCTTCGGCAAGCCCACCTGCCCGCGCCAGCGGTCCACGTTCGCCAGATCGCCGCCGGCCATGCCCGCGAGCGGAATGACGCTGACGTCGGCGGTCTTGCCGTTTTCAGAAACGCCAAAGCTGGCGACGCGCATTTCCGACGCCTTTTTTTCCTGCCAGCCGGCCGGCACGGTGTATTTCAGCGACGGCAAACCGCTGTTGTCCGGCGCGGTCAGACCGCCGGGCATCATCGCCGGCATTGCGGCGGAGGCGGCGGGTGGAGGCGTGGCGGAGTCGTTGGCTTCAACGTGATAGACCTTCACGTTGTCATGGCCGCAGCCGGAGGAGACAATGATCAGCAGTCCGCCAGCAACGGCGGACAACGCTTGGTTTTGAATGATTCGCTTCATTTTCTTGCCTCTTAAATACATGAAGTTGCTTCCTACGGCGAAACTTTCTTTGGCTTTCGCTCACCAAAAATTGCCCCGGCTGCAACAAAATATGAATGGTGCGCGGAAGAAACGTCAGCTCACGCCCATGTTGAGGAGGAACTCGATGTTGCTCCCGGTCTTCTTGAGCTTGCCCAGCATCAAGTCCATCGCCTCGACCGGCGGCACGCCCGTGAGCGCGCGGCGCAAAATGACGACGCGGCTGCATTCGTCGGGATGGTAAAGCAGCTCTTCTTTGCGCGTGCCGCTGCGCTCGATGTTGATCGAGGGAAAAATACGGCGGTCCACCAGCGCGCGGTCCAGATGCACTTCCATGTTGCCCGTGCCTTTGAACTCTTCAAAAATGACCTCGTCCATGCGCGATCCCGTGTCCACCAGCGCCGTCGCCATGATGGTGAGCGAGCCGCCTTCCTCGATGTTGCGCGCCGCGCCGAAAAAGCGTTTCGGCTTGTGCAACGCGTTCGCATCCACGCCGCCGGAGAGAATTTTGCCGGAGTGCGGCTGCACCGTGTTGTAGGCGCGGGCCAGGCGCGTGATGGAGTCGAGCAAAATCACCACGTCGCGTTTGTGTTCCACCATGCGCCGTGCTTTTTCAATCACCATTTCCGCGACCTGCACATGGCGCTCCGGCGGTTCGTCGAACGTGGACGAAATCACCTCCGCGCCTTTGCAGGAGCGTTCCATGTCCGTGACTTCCTCGGGCCGCTCGTCAATCAGCAGGATGAACAAATACGACTCCGGGTTGTTCTTCAAAATCGCGTTGGCAACCTTCTGCATTAACACCGTCTTGCCCGTGCGCGGCGGCGCGACGATGAGGCCGCGCGTGCCTTTGCCAATGGGACAGACCAGATCGAGAACGCGCGTGCTTAATTCATCCGCCGCCGTTTCGAGAATGAACCGCCGGTTCGGGAACAGCGGCGTGAGATTGTCGAAATGCGTCTTGTCCTTGGCCTTGTCCGGTTCTTCGCCGTCCACGGCCTCGACTTTCAACAGCGCGAAAAATTTCTCCTTTTCCTTCGGCGGACGGATCTGGCCGGCGACGAGATTGCCGGTCTGCAAATCGAAGCGGCGGATCTGCGACGGCGAAACGTAAATGTCCTCCGGGCACGGCAGGTAATTGAAACTCTGCGAACGCAAAAAGCCGAAGCCTTCCGGCAGCACTTCGATGACGCCCTCGGAAAACAACACGCCCGCGCGCGCCGCATTTTTTTCGAGGATGTGGAAGATGACCTCGTGCTTGCGCATCGTGCCGAAATTTTCCACGACGTATTCCTTCGCCATCGCGTTCAGTTCCGTCATGCTCATCGCCTGCAGCTTGGCGATGTTCAGCGAGGCCGCGATCTTGTCGCGCTGATAGCCGCGCCGTTCGGAGAGCCGCGCGTCTTCCTCAGTCGGCTCGACCGGTGCGGACGGCGGGCGGAGTTCTGCCGACGACTTCGGCGCGGCAAAACTGGACGCGTCCTTTTGAGCGTCCGCGTGGGCGGCGGCCTTGACGCTGTCCACCGTGCGTTCCGGCGCGGCTTCCGGCTCGTCGGGAGGCGCGGGCGGCGTTTCGACCGGGGGCGTTTCCACCACCATCAATTCGGACACCGGCGCTTCGGTGGCGGCCTTCGGTTTTCTCGTGGTCGGTTTCTTTGTGGAAACTCTGGGCATAAAATTCAGTTGTTGGGTTGACCGGAATTCCGATTGCCAGCGGGCAATGCGCGGAGAAAATCTTCACGCATTGGACGGGCTGCGTCAGGAAAAGTTCAAAATGATTTTTACCGGGCGTATTGCGGCTGTCCTCAACACGGCAGGGGGAATTTCGCAGTCAACTGCCGAAGATTGTTGTCCATTCCGGCGGATATGTCAAATCCGATCGGAGAAATTTTTGCGGCGGCCCGGCAAAATTTGGCGCGCGTTTTGTGGCATACGAGTTGCGTCATTATTGTGTGGCCAGAAAATTTCATGCTCAAGGTTTCATGCGTGGCGTGCCCGATGCCGCAGCGCTGAACGTGCGGGTGACGGCGCTTCAATTCGCCGCCATTGGCGTTCCGCCGCGCGCAAAAAGAATCCACCAGCCGCGTCGCCGCCTGCAAATCGAGGGGTTTTCCGACATTGTGCAGCCGGTGATAATTAGACACGTCCGCCAGAATGTGGGCAGCGTCGTCAGCGAAACACGACCTGTTCAAAGCCTGCCTGCTTGAGGAAGCTTTCCAGTTCCGCCCGCGCCCGTTTGTCGGCATCGTCCAAAATTCCCGCCCGCCGCGCCGCGCGCGCAATGTCGTCCACCGCGTTCTGCCGCGCCGTCTGCTCCAGGTTTTTGTCAAACGACCGCAGCAGTCCCGTCGAGTGGTCAATCACCTGGCTTTGCGTGTCGTCGAGGTAGGCGTCCGTGACCTGCGCCACGGGCAGCTTGATGGAAATGGTTTTGCCGGAGATCGTCACGTCGCCCGGCTGAAGACGTTTCAGGTCAATCCCCGCCTTCACAATGCCGTGCGCGAGCAGCATCACGCGGCTGTCGCCATACCATTTGGCGTCATCGAGCAGGACGACTTTTTCCATGACATACTTCACCGTCACGAGATCGGAGAGCGTCTGCACCTCGCGCACCACGGTCGGCGTGCTCCAAAGGTGCGCGCTGGCGCTGCGTTTCATCCAGCCCGCCGTGGTGAACGTGAGATAAACCGCCAGCGCCAGCACCACCACCGCCGTGACTGCAATCAGGAAATCGCGCAATTGCCGCATGACGGAAGGTTAATCCAATTTTGAAAATTACAAAGCGGGAAGAATTGTTCCGTGCGGGCAAAATTCCCTTCCCGTAGCGTCAAAATCAATTTGTGCGGAACAATCCCAGTTCCGTGCGGCAATAAATCGTTCCGTGCGGCCATTTTCTGGTTCGTGCGGGTAAAATTCAATCCGTGCGGGCAATTGGCCGTTCCGTGCGAGCCAACTTTCGTTCCGTGCGGGCATAAATCCATCTGTGCGGCCATTATTCGATCTGTGCGGGTAAAATGCAGGTTTTCGATGATTTTTGACGAATTCAGATGGTCAAAAAGCGACAGTTTCACCCCATTTGCCCGCCCGAAACAGCGCCGTAGGTGCGACATATCTGTAGAAAACCCGATTGCCATAGATTCCAAGCTCCGTAGGAGCGGCATAGTCCGGTGAAAGGTCTGAATATGTCGCTCCTACGGAGCTTGGAAATGTTTTGGAATGTGATTCTACAAATATGCCGCGCCTACGGCGCTGAAAAATTCCCGCCCTCTCTTTCTCTGCGCCTCGGTGTCTCGGTGGCAAAAATAATCTTGCGCCAACTTTTAACCGGCGGATAATCACCGGAACAATTCCAATCGAAAGGGTATAAAAATATGGAACACCAAATCGCCAGCCTCACCGCCGCCTTCAAAACCGTTGACGCCTTTGGCATCGCCAACGCCGCCGACTTTCTGCCCGCCAGCATGGGCGGACAGCAATTCGCCCTCATCCACGCCGCCGTGCCGCAGACCGCCACGCTCGGCGCGGCGCAGGTTTCCGGCGCGGACGCCGCGCACAGCAGCGTCATGTCCAAAGTCGCCGGACGATTTCACCTCCACGACGATCTGCTCGGCATCACCACCGCCGCGCACTCGCTCGCGCTCCTCGGCACGGCGGGACTCGATGGAAAATTTCTCATGCCTCGCAGCGGCGGCGACCAGACCTTGCTCAATTCCGCCCGCGCCTTTCAGACCGACGCGGCGGCGTTCTCCGCGCAACTCATCAGTCTCGGACTGCCCGCCACTTTTCTCACGCAACTCGGCACGGACATCACCGCCTTTGAAGCCTCCATTACCGCCAAGGGCGCGGGCGTGGGCGCACAGGCCGGGGCGACCGGCGGATTGGAAGACACCGCGCACAAAGCGGCGATTGCCCTGCATGTCCTCAAAACCATCGTGCCCAACATCTACAAAAACAATCCGGCCAAACTCGCCGAATGGGCGACCGCCAGCCACGTCG
>DATCBW010000145.1:0-13354 GCA_036511615.1 Verrucomicrobiia bacterium
AGGGCCAGCAGCAGCGCGTTGATGACTAGCGTGAACAGGCCGAGCGTGAAAATCAGCAGCGGCAGCGCGATGAGCATCAGGATCGGACGCACAAAGGCGTTCAAAATTCCCAGCAGCAATGAGACCACCAGCAGATTCAACAGTTTGTTGTCGTAAGTAATGTGCTTGTGCAAAATAAATGCGGCCACCAGCACCGCGACGGTGTTGATGATCCAGCTCTGCAAAAAGCGCAGCAGTTTTTTTGTGTCGGGCTGCATCATTTTAATAATCTACAATGGCCAACTTGCTTCAGTCCGGCGGCAAAAACAAGAAGCGATTTTGTTGGACTCGCGCCGGCTTTCGCGCCAGATTTTCAGCCGAATCATGAAAACAATCTTCTCTGCGATCTTCTTATCCGCATTCTATTTTGCGCTTGCTCCGGCGGTCCGGGCGGACGGCGTGGTGGCACCCGGCGCGAAACTGGAAAAACTTTCCGGCGACTTTGCGTTCACCGAAGGCCCGACGTGCGACAAGAACGGCAATTTGTTTTTTGTGGACCAGAACAACGACCGCATCATGGAGTGGAGCGCGGACGGGAAACTTTCCACGTTCATGCAGCCGTCCGGCTATGCCAACGGAATGATGTTTGACGCGCAGGGAAACCTAATCGCCTGCGCCGACGAACACAACCAGCTTTGGTCCATCGCGCCGGACAAAACCGTGACCGTGCTGGTGACGAATTATCAGGGCAAATACTTGAACGGCCCGAACGATGTTTGGATTGCACCCAACGGCGCATTCTATATCACCGACCCGCTTTTTCCGCGCGCCTGGTGGCACACGCCAGTCACCCGTGTCTCCAGCGAGGAGGTGTATTATCTTTCGCCCGACCGGAAACAGTTGACGCGCTTGACCGATGATTTGAGAAAGCCGAACGGCATCACGGGCACGCCGGACGGAAAAAATCTTTTTGTCGCGGACATGGGGGCAAACCAAACCTGGCACTACGACATCCAGCCTGACGGCTCGCTCACAAACAAAACATTGTTCTGCAAATCCGGTTCCGACGGCATGACGATTGACACGGAAGGAAATCTTTATCTGACCGGGCGCGGGGTGACGGTCTTTGACAAGACGGGAAAACAAATTGACCACATTGACGTGCCCGAAAGCTGGACGGCCAACGTCTGCTTCAGCGGCCCGGACCGCCGGACGCTGTTCATCACGGCGAGCAAATCGCTTTATTCAATCCAACTGCGCGTGGGCGGCGCGAATCCCGCAAAATGACAATAAGCGGTGAACTTTGTGTGAATAAGTTTTAGTTGGATTTTGATTTGAAGGCGGGTGATGGCGGATATAATCGCTGGCGAATGGATCACGGTTTTTTTGAGTCGTCGGATGCTGCTGATGAAATCGCCATTTCGCTGGATGGAACGCCGGTGGCGGTCCCCTCGGAACGCAATTCCCTCAACTCAATCCGTTGCTACCTGGAGACGCTGGCGCTGGAAAAACAGCGCGTGTTGTGCGCCCTGAATGTGGACGGCCAGGCCGCGAACCTCGCGCTGCCGCTGGCCCACGGGGGGGGTTTTGTTCGCGTTGAAGCCGAATCCGTGGCGCTCGATGAAAGTTTTCTGCTGCTCCTGAACACCGCGCGGCAACAAGCCGGGCAGGCGCGCGAATGTGTCGAGACCGCGCTCACGCTGGTGCTCATCAACACCGGCAACGTCGCCCGCGAACTATGGTGGAACATCGCCCGGCAGCTCAAGGAACCCATCCTTACCTTGAGCCTGCTGCCCGATCATCTGTGCGGCCCGGCCAGCAGCCGCGCCCCGCTCAAGCAGCTTCGCAAATGGCAGCTCGAGCAGGTCGCCGTCATCATCCGCGACGTGGATCAGGCCTGCCGCATCGGCGACCCCATCCAGATTTCCAACGCGCTCGAAAACCGCGTGCTGCCGTGGCTGCAAAAATTGGGCGAACTCATCCAGCTCTGGCAGGACACGGCGCTCGCCGGATCGCGTCTGGGAATCAAAAGCGGAACGTTCTGACCCGGCAAATCCGTTGCCGCAATCATTCGTTTTCTTCGGAAGGCTGGCTTGTCGCTTTCCCTTCGGACGGCTTGAAGTGCTTGAAGAATGAAAGCCAGAAGAGCGGCGCAAACAGGCCGAAACTGGCAAGCGAAAGCAGCATATAACCTGCGACCGTCAGCGGGCTTCGGCGCACCCGGCCCGACGCGCCATTTCTAAAAACTTCGCCTTCGGAGAAAATGCAGACGTAAGGCATCAAGTTGTTGCAGGGGCCGACGGCGCCGCCGCAATGCCGGCAAAACCACGCGTGGTCCGGTTGTTCGGTGAAACAGCGGTGACAGACTTCAACGGCTTCCGGATCCGACAACTTTTGTTCCGTCGCAGCATCCCACGGATCGGATCGTGTCGGCGCATCGCGCACCCAGTTGATCAGCCGCCAGAAAAAAACCGCCGCCAAACCGCCCAGGGCGATTTGCGCGACGAGCAGGTCTGGATCGCTGGCGGCAAACATAAGAAGCTTTTGCACTCTCCCACTTCGCCGCCGCCAGGTCAAGCGGACAAGCGGAAACATTGAAACATCTGACCGGATGGCAATTGATCCGGCAGAAATCTTGCCGTCGCTTCGTTTTTTTGGGCGGCTTTGCGCTTGCCCGCGACGGGTGCGCCCGGCATTTCCCTGCTTTCCGCAAAAATCCTTGCCATCAATTGGCCGCGCCTCAAGCCGGCGGCAAGCTGGAAAGAGCTGCGAATAATTTCTCCGCCGAGGCAAAATGTTTCCGCCCGTCGGCTGAAACCAGGCTGAAGCCTTTCCCGTAAGCCGGCCCGTTCGCCACGCAGAAATCCGTTGAACAATCGGCGATTTGCCTTCGGGCCGCGCGCAAGGCGTCCGCCCGTCCGCCGTCCGCCTCAAATTTCCAGCCGGTAATTTTCGTTTTCGGAAACCAGCCGCGCAGTTCCGCGATGATCTTCGGCGTCGGCACCAGCTGGACCAATATGTTTCCACCGCGCGTGGAAATTTTTCGGGACGGCGTGAACGGCTTCAATTTTCCCGCCGCGTCGCGCGTGAACATTTTTCCAAAGCCGAAATCGCCCACCGCCGCCGCGTGAAAAATGGCGTCCACTTTTTTGCCGGAAAACGATTTTAATTTCGCCCGCAAATCCGCCGTCGTGGAAAATGTTCTTACGGACTGCGCCCTGTGCTCGCCCGCGTAAGTCGCCACCTCGCCGACGAGCAGCGTGACGTGATGGCCGCGCGCCGCGAGAAAATTGGCGAGTTCCGTGCCGAGCCGGCCCGTGGAAAAGTTGGTGAGCCGGCGCACGTCGTCCAGCGGCTCAAACGTCGGCCCGGCGGTGACAATGCAGTTCATGTTGCGGTTCCAGCTTCAGCTTGTTCACGCCGGACGGCAAGTCAAAGCTTGAACGCCGGCCAAAAAGCGCGGCTGCCCGCGCTCGTGGCGCAGGTATTGCAGAAAATCTTCGACGAGCGTTTGCACGATTAAAATTGATCGGCAGAAAATGTTCGCCGCCGTTCGGCGAGAACATATTCGTTGTCGCGGCTGGCGTGAAGCACGGCGAGCACGCGCACTTCATCCGGCTTCACGACGTAAAAAATGCCGTAAGGAAAACGGTCAAGATTCAGGCGGCGGACATTGGCGAAGCGGACGGCGTAAAGCAACGGTTGATTAAGCTTGCGGTAGGCGCGAAGAAACTCCACGCGGAACTCGCCGCCCAATCCGAGAAGCTGATCCTCATACCAATCGTAGGCGCTTTGCAGGTCAGCCCTGACGAGCAGATGTCTTTTGAGTGCGGGCATCGGCGAATTCCTTGAACATCCGTTTCACGTCGGCTTCCTCGAAGGATTCGAGCAACGCGAGATTAGCATCGGTTTCGGCGAGGCGGGTCAACACTTCAGCTTGCTGGGCAGTTTCAATTTCGGGCAACAGCTCGTGACGATGCTGGTCAAACCAATGGACGAACTTCCGCCGCTCGCTCACGGGCATTGACTCGATGCTGGCTTCAATTTGTTCCACGCTCATGGCTCAAACTTTACTGCGCCCGGCGCGGATTGCGAATAAAAAGTTGCCCCGTCTGCCCGCGCTCGTGGCGCAGGTATTGCAGAAAATCTTCGACGAGCGTTTGCACAATTCAAATTCCTTTGCCGTCCAGAAAAACTCCGCAATGCGTGCAGCATCTAATTTTGTAAGAGCGACCACCTTTGCCTCGTCTCAAGGTTGCGCCACATGAATGACATCTTGCCGAAAGTATCAAACTTTGAGGTGTGAGATCGTTGCTGCCACATTCCGGGCAAAATTTCCGAATGCTCGCATCAACATTTCTTTTGCACGCAGGACAAATCGGCTTAAAAAGATTGTAAGCGATTAAATTAATTCCAAATAACCCAAAGAACACATACCACTTGTCGTGGTCTTTGGAAAAGATAATGAAGGCAAATGCAATAATGCTTAATCCATAAACAAGGCATTTGAAATACCGGTAATCTCTTGCTCTTGGATGAAACACTTTTTGAAACTGTTCTTTTTCAATTTCAGAATAATCCACCGCCGTTTTTTCCGGCGGCATATATTCGAAAAGTCGAAATGAACTAGATTTAGACATTTTACAATTTCTTCCCCGTCAGCTTTTCATACGCCTCCAAATACTTCGCGCTGGTTTTGGCGACGACAGCGTCCGGCAGTTTTGGGCCGGGCGGGGTTTTGTCCCACGTCAGCGTTTCGAGATAATCGCGGACGAATTGTTTGTCGAAGCTCGGCTGGCCGCGACCGGGCGCGTATTTGTCGGCGGGCCAGAAGCGCGAGGAATCGGGCGTCAACACTTCATCAATCAAAATCAACTTTCCGTCGAACACGCCGAACTCAAATTTCGTGTCCGCGATGATGATGCCGCGCTGGCGGGCGTAATCGCGTCCGGCCTTGTAAATTTTCAGGCTCAAGTCGCGCGCCTGCGTGGCGAGTTCCGTGCCGACGATCTTGCACGCCTGCTCGAAGTTGATGTTTTCGTCGTGACCTTCCTCGGCCTTGGTGGACGGCGTGAAAATCGGTTCCGGCAATTCGGCGGATTCGGCCAAACCTTCGGGCAATTTTATGCCGCAAACGGTCTGTGATTTTTTATATTCCTTCCAGCCGCTGCCGGACAGGTAGCCGCGCACGATGCACTCGATGGCGAGCGGCTTGGCCTTTTTCACGATCATTGAGCGGCGCGCCAGTTGTGCGGCGAACGGCTGCAAATTGTTCGGCAATGGATCATTCGCAGCCGCGAGCAGATGGTTCGGCACGAGCGAAGAAAATTTCTCAAACCAGAAATGCGAGATTTGCGTGAGCACTTCGCCCTTGCGCGGAATGCCGTTGGGCATGATGACGTCAAAGGCGGAAATGCGGTCGCTGGCGACAAGCAGGAAAGCGTCGCCGAGGTCGAAGACTTCGCGGACTTTGCCGGAGCGGACTTTGTTGATGCCGGGGAGTTCGAGTTTCAAAATTGGTTCGTTCATGGCACGAAAAATAAAGTCCAAAGCCCAAAGTTCAAAGTCCAAAGTGGCAAAAGCTCCAGCTCCAACCTCCAGGCACCAGAGAAATCTCAAGCTCCAAGCTCCAATTAAAAAACAAACGTGGTGCGTTTGACGTTTGGTGTTGGAATTTCTCTGGAGCTTGGGCTTGGAATTTGGAGCTTTGATTCAAGCCGTCGGGCGCGGTTCGATCAGTTTCACGAGCAGCGGGATGCTGGCCTGCGTTTCGCCGTCGAACCGGACATCCACGGAATACAATCCGGCTTCGGGAAATTTCAACTGCTGGATGTTGACGATGAAATTGCGCGTGAGAAAGTGCATGTCCTCCGGCAGCCGGACTTCCACGGGCACGGGCGGGAAGTTCGGCATGATGGAATGGCCGTCGGCATTGATGAAATTGAGGGTGAGCTGGCGCTGGCCTTCGTCGGCGGAAAAAAACGTGACGCGCAGCGCGACGGAGCATTGCGGATGGACGGCGGGAAGCTGCGGTGTGCAGATGGCGTCAAACGCGCCGAGAAGGTTCAGCTTTTCGTTGTCGTTCGTCGCCGCGTCGCAGAGGACGGCCACCTGGATGTTCATGCCAAAATTAAGCCATGAATCCTGCGGGTTGGCACGAATTTCTTTCAGGGAATTTTTCCGCTTGACATACATATAAAGCCTATGTATCGTGTCCCTATGATTCGCAAAGAACTCGTCGCCGCATCCGCTGAACCGCTGATCTTGTCGCTGCTTGCCAAGGGCGAGAGCTACGGTTACGCCATCATCCAGGAAGTCAAAGCCCGCTCCGACGGCAAGCTGAACTGGACGGACGGAATGCTTTACCCGGTTTTGCATCGGATGGAACACAGGGGCTTGATCAAATCGCGCTGGGGCGAAAGCGAGACCGGGCGGAAACGGAAATATTACACTCTTAAAAAGGACGGTAAGACGGCGATGACCAAACATCACGAACATTGGATGCTGGTTCATGGCGTTCTCTCCGGCTTGAAAAAGGAACAATATGTTTGACCTCGAAAAAGCAATTGCAGATTGGCGGCAGCAAATGCTCGCCGCCGGGATCAAAGCGCCCGTGCCGCTGGAAGAATTGGAAATTCATCTGCGGGAAGAAATTGCACAGCAATCCAAAGCAGGCTTGAACGAGCAGGATGCTTTCCAGGCGGCCATTCAGCGAATTGGACAAGCCCGCGCGCTTAAGTCAGAGTTTGCAAAGACAGGCGGAACAGGGCAAAAAGCCGTTTGGATTCTTTTGATGGCAGCTCTGTTGGTGGTTTGCTGGATGCAGTTTGGCCAGTCCCCGGCAGTGGCGCTGGTCTATTGTTTCTTTCTCACGGGACTCATTGCCGCCTCGTTCATTGATTTCAAACATTTCATTATTCCCGACAAAATAACCATCGGCGGCATCCTCGTCGGATTTTGTTGTTCGGCGCTGCTGCCGCAATTGCACGGACAAAAACTGGCGGTAGCTGGAATGTTTCAAAGCCTGTTGGGCATCGCGGTTGGCGCTGCACTGGTCTATTTAATTTTGCGAACAGGCAAATTGTTGTTCGGCAAGCAGCGCGTTGAACTGGCTGGTGCAGCCAGGATTCTTTTCACGGAAACCGCGATTGTTTTACCTGACAAAACGATCCCTTATGAAGAATTATTCTATCGCAAATCCGACGCCATTGAGCTTCATGCGCAATCAGTTCAGGCGGGGAATCGTTCTTACAATGATGTTTTGCTCCGGCTGACACCCAATAGCCTCAAGATTGGCGATGACACTTTTAGTCCCGATCAAGTTCCGCACATGGAAGCCGTCGGTTCAGAGATTGTTCTGCCGCGTGAGGCTATGGGCTTCGGCGACGTGAAGTTCATGGCGGCTATCGGCGCATTCCTCGGCTGGCAGGCTGTGGTTTTTTCGTTGATGACCAGCTCCCTCATAGGTTCATTCGTCGGAGTTGGCCTGGTTGCAGCACGCCGGCGCGAGTGGTCGTCGCGGTTGCCTTATGGACCCTATATTGCGGCGGCGGCAGCGATCTGGATTTTCGGCGGCAAACAGTTATTTGAGGCAATGTTCGCGCAATGAAAGAACACCATGTTTGACCTCGAACAATCAATTGCGGAATGGCGCAAACAAATGCTCGCCGCCGGAATCCAAACGCCCGTGCCGCTGGACGAACTGGAAATTCATTTGCGCGAAGAAATTGAACTTCAGATAAAGTCAGGATTGAGCAAACAGCGGGCTTTTGAAGCAGCGGACCAAAAACTTGGTCAGGCCGGCATACTCAAAGACGAATTCAAGAATAAAAACAAATACATAGGTCAGAAGTTCATCAGCAACGCGTTCCTGATTTCAAGTGTTTCATCGCTGTTCATGCTGCTGGCACAATTCTGGAGACCGCCAGCCATTGATGGCGCAACTCTTGCAAAATACTTACAGTCGGGCAAGACATCAGTTCTGGATTTATATGCGACTTTTGGCGGTGGAGCGCATCACCTGGATTTCATCTTGGATTCCATGAATGAGTATTTGGCCTTGAGCCTTGCTTTGACCGCGCTGTTTGCGTTGCTCCGTTTTCGCTTGTCGAAGCAATCAGGCGAGCCTCGCAATGTCTAACCAAGCAACCAGCTATGTTTAACCTCGAACAATCCATCGCCGACTGGCGGCAGCAAATGCTCGCCGCCGGAATCGAAACGCCCGTGCCGCTGGACGAACTGGAAATTCATTTGCGCGAAGAAATCGAACGGCAGATGAAATCGGGATCGGACAAACAACAAGCCTTTGAAAACTTCTTCCCGTTGGAAGGTTCCTGAAAGAATGGGGGACGAGAGTTCGGGCGCGGCGCCCGAACTCGCACGCGGGACGCGTGCGCTCCCGGTTTCATTTCGGAATTCGGGTTCAGCCGGTCAGCACGGTCGCGCTCAAAACCTCGCCGGGTTCACATTCGGCCACCACCTCGAACGGGCGGCAGCACACCTCGCAATCCGTCGTGAACTGCTGGCTCGGCACGCTCGTGTCAATGGCCACCTCGGACGCCTGCCCGCAAAACGGACACACAATGGATTCGCAAACTTCCACGCCCAAAATCTAACCGCGCTTGGACAAAGTGCAATGGTTCAACGAAAAATGTTTCTTCGTCAGGCTTGCAGGTGTAAATGTGAGGGAATGAATCCAATCAGTAATGTTGTCATTCTGCTTGTCGCAATATTTTTTACGGGATTTTTTTTCAAAATCGCCGTGCCTGCGTCCGCTCCGCAATGGATTCATCAATTTGCGTCGCGGAATTATCCCAGCACAACCGGCCAGATTACACATAGCGAGGTTACACACGCAGCCAACTCCAAAGGCACAATTTTCTATGACGTAAATATTGCGTATCGCTATGAAGTCGGCGGCCAAACATTTGAGGCGGCGCGTTTTCGCTACACTCCTTTGATACGTTGCGCTAATCCCGCGTGGACTCAAAATATCGTAAATGCCCATTCGCCGACTCATTTTCACGCGATTTACGCCGAGCACGAGGCGTTGATCGAAATCGAGACGGGCAACATCCACGAAGGTTATCTGCCCAACACGGCGCATGAACTCGTCAAACAATGGCGGCTGCTCCACTTGCAGGAATTGCGGGAAGATTGGAATCGCGCGCGGACACAAAAGCCGCTGCTGCCGATTCAACCGTTGAAGTAAGCTCGCGGCGGAATTTTGGAATTTGCCACTCCCGCCTAAATCAGAGATAGTATCCATCCGCTTTTTGCGGACACATTTATGAAACCCCAGGTGGAAATCTATGACACGACCTTGCGCGATGGCTCGCAGGGCGAAGGCATCAATTTCTCGGTCGCGGACAAACTCCGCATCGCCGAGAAGCTCGATTCTTTCGGGGTGCATTACATTGAAGGCGGCTGGCCGGGCAGCAATCCCAAGGACATCGAATTTTTCGCGCAGGCCAAAAAGAAAAAATTCAAAAACGCGCGGCTGGCCGCGTTCGGCTCGACGCGCAAAAAAAATACGCCGGTCGAACAAGACGACCAAGTGCGCCTGCTCATCGAAGCCGGAACGCCCGTCGTCACGATCTACGGCAAAACTTCCATGCTGCACGTGAAGGAAGTTTTGCGCTGCACGCCGGAGGAAAATCTCGCGATGATCGGCGACACGGTGCGTTTCCTGAAAGACCACGGAAAATTCGTCATCTACGACGCCGAGCACGCCTTTGATGGTTTCAAATTGGATTCCGATTACGCGCTCGCGACGTGGCAGGCCGCGGAGAAAGCGGGCGCGGATTTTGTCGTGCTGTGTGACACAAACGGCGGTTGCCTGCCGAACGAAATCGCCACCATCACGAAAACCGCGCTGGGCAGATTGAATTGCAAAATCGGCATCCACACCCACGACGACATCGGCCTCGGCGTCGCGAACGCGCTGGCCGCGCTCGAGACCGGCGCGGTTCATGTGCAAGGCACGATCAACGGCTACGGCGAGCGCACGGGCAATTGCAATCTGACGAGCGTGATCCCGTGCGTCGCGTTGAAGTTGAAAAAAACTTCCGTGCCGGTGAAATCGCTGGCGAAGCTCAAGGAACTTTCCGGCTTCGTGGATGAAGTCGCGAACATGCGGCACAATCCGCGCCTGCCGTGGGTCGGCGCGGCGGCGTTCGCGCACAAGGGCGGCGCGCACGTCAATGCCGTGCAAAAACTCGCGTCGAGTTACGAGCACATCGACCCGTCGCTCGTCGGCAACGCGCGCAACGTCCTCATCAGCGACCTCGCGGGCCGCAGCAACATCGTCATCAAGGCGCAGGAGCTTGGCTTCAAGCTGACGAACGACACGCCGGAGTTGAAGGCGATCTTGAATCGCGTCAAGGAATTGGAAAACCAAGGTTACGAATACGAAGCCGCCGAAGGTTCGCTCGCGCTGCTTATCGGCAAGGTGCTGAAACATCGCGAACCGCCGTTCCGCGTGGACGCGTATCACGTTTCGATGCGCCGCGACGTGAAGGAATCTGTTTGCGAAGCGACGATCAAAGTCAGCGTCGGCAGCAAGCGCGCGCAAACTGTGGCCGAAGGCGACGGCCCGGTGAACGCGCTCGACGACGCGTTACGATTGGCATTGGCGAAATTTTTCCCGCAACTGAAACGCGTCACGCTGACGGATTACAAAGTGCGCATTCTTGATACTGCGACCGGCACTGGCGCAAAAACGCGCGTGCTCATCCAATCCACCGATGGCAAACGCGAATGGGGAACGGTTGGCGTGAGCGAAAACATCATCGAGGCCAGCTTGCAAGCGCTGGTGGACTCGATGGAATACGCGCTGCTGAAAAAATGAGACACGAATTTCACTAATTTTCACGAATTCATGGGTGAACTGATTTACAAAGACGAGGCGTTCAAGATTATCGGCTGCTGCATGGAAGTTCACCGGGAACTTGGCAAAGGCCATGACGAGGTGATTTACAAGGATGCGCTTGAGATTGAGTTCAAAAACCAAGGCATCAGTTTCAAACGCGAGCGTGAATACACATTGTCATACAAAGGTGTGCTTTTGTCGCACAAGTATTTCGCGGACTTTGTGGTGATGGATAAAATTATTTTAGAAACGAAAGCCATTGAGAGTTTGACTGATTCGCATATTAAACAAACGCTGAATTATCTGGCTGCTTCAAAACTTAAACTAGGATTGCTCGTGAACTTCGGCGAAGATTCGCTGAACTATAAACGCGTTGTTCTGTAAGTTTTCAATTCGTGTTAATTAGTGAAATTCGTGTCTATGGCTGAAATTTCAAAAGCTTACGAACCGCAGTCCGTCGAGGACAGGTGGTATCAATTCTGGCTCGACGGAAAATTTTTCGTTGCGAACGAAAAATCCGCCAAGCCCGCGTATTCCATCGTCATCCCGCCGCCGAACATTACCGGCGTGTTGCACATGGGACATGTGCTCAACAATACAATTCAGGACATTCTCGCCCGCAAGGCGCGCATGGACGGCAAGGAAGTTCTCTGGCTGCCCGGCACCGATCACGCGAGCATCGCCACGCACATGGTGCTCGAACGGAAATTGAAAAAGGAAGAAGGCATCACGCGCTATGATTTGGGACGAGAAAAATTCATCGAACGCGCGTGGGAATGGCGGGCGAAACACGGCGGCATCATCATCGCGCAACTTAAAAAACTCGGCTGCTCATGTGATTGGACGCGCGAACGTTTCACGATGGACGAAGCGTATTCGCGCTGCGTCCAAAAGGTGTTCGTTGACCTTTACAAAAAAGGGCTGATTTATCGCCGCAAACGCATGGTGAACTGGTGCCCCGCCACGCTCACCGCGCTTTCGGACGAAGAAGTCGTGATGAAAGAGCAAAAAGGTTCGCTCTATTATTTCAAAGTGGAAATTGCCGAAGTGCCGGGAACTTTTTTGACGATTGCCACGACGCGACCGGAAACCATTCCCGGCGACACCGCCGTGGCTGTGAATCCCAAAGACCCGCGTTACGCGAAATTCATCGGCCAGCACGTCATTCGTCCGTTGCCCGCCGAATTACCGCGCGAACAAAAATTGATTCCGATCATCGGCGACGAACATGTGGATTTTGAATTCGGCACGGGTGTTTTGAAAGTCACGCCCGCGCATGACAAAGCGGATTTTGAAATCGGTCTGCGCCACAAATTGCCCGCGATTGAAGTCATTGACGCGCGCGGCCAGATGAACGACGCGGCAGGCGCGGATTTGCGCGGTCTCGACCGTTTCAAAGCACGCAAAGTCGCCGCAGAAAAATTGACCGAATTGGGCGCGTTGGAAAAAGAAGAACCTTACACAAATAATGTCGGATTCAGCGAGCGCGCTGATGTGCCGATCGAGCCGCGTTTGAGCGAGCAGTGGTTTTTGAAATATCCGAGCGCAGAAAAATCGCGCTCGGTCGTTGCCAAAGGCGAAATGAAATTTCATCCCGAACGCTGGTCAAAGGTTTTTGATCATTGGATGGACGGCTTGCGGGATTGGTGCATCAGCCGCCAGCTTTGGTGGGGGCATCGGATTCCGGTGTGGAGCATTCGCTTCAACAAACAAAACTTTAGGCGCTTACAACCGGAAATAATAAAACAAATTGAAATAATTTGCGTCAGCGCTGGAACCTCTACTCCAGATGGAAAGTGCGACACGACTGTTTCACTGAAGGCCAAAAAAGATAAATCTATTTTCGCACACGCTGAATCAATTGATTGGGTAAATACCGTTTCTCCTGATTTCAGCGTCTTTTATCACTTGTTGCGCACTGAAGACACTGAAGATTTTCAGTTGATTGCTCTAACTGTGTCGGGTGAAAAAGGAAAACAATTGGAATCGCTTGGCTTCACCCAAGACCCCGACGTGCTCGACACCTGGTTCAGTTCGTGGCTCTGGCCGTTTGCGACGATGGGCTGGCCGGAGCAGACCGACACGTTGAAGAAATTTTATCCGACCACCGACCTCGTCACCGGGCCGGACATCATCTTCTTCTGGGTCGCGCGCATGATCATGGCCGGCTACGAATATATGGGCGACCCGAAGTTCGAGCTGCCCGATGCGATGCCGTTCCAGAATGTTTATTTCACCGGCATCATCCGCGACAAGCAGGGCCGCAAGATGTCGAAGTCGGTCGGGAATTCTCCGGACCCGCTGGACCTCATCGGCAAGTACGGTGCGGACGGGCTGCGCTTCGGCATCGTCTCCACGGCGCCGCAGGGGCAGGACATCCGGTTTGCGGAGGAGCGGATCGAACTGGGCAAAAACTTCTGCAACAAGCTCTGGAACGCCTGCCGTTTTCGTCAGATGGTAGGACAGGCGTCGCGCCTGTCTCCAACTGATCCAGAAATTGATTTA
>DATCBW010000146.1:0-4998 GCA_036511615.1 Verrucomicrobiia bacterium
ACGCCTTACTGGGTGAATTGGACAACTCCCGATGATGGATTCGGACTGGAAACAAAAGCCAGCGTGAGCGGAGACCCCAACACATGGTTCTCACCAAGCTATTATGGCAGTGGTGTGGGAGTCGCAAACACCACTCCGAGACTGATGGGATACTTGCAGAAATGGACTTTGATCCCAAGTGCTTGCTTGCCAACCGTGGACGGAACAACCAATGGTGCGGTTTCGCCAAATGTATTCTTCCGGCTGTCGAATCCCCCGCCCAGCCAGTGACCAGCGGCGCGGCGCAGTAATTCCGGTTCATAGCATAAAAACAAAATCGCCGCGTGGCCCAGTTTGTGGGGCGCGCGGCGTTTTTTTTGAAATGGCCAGATCTCATTAACAGTTTGTTGAACAACGCATTATTACTTGCATCGCCACCGCAGCGGGTGTCTTTATTCATCATTCTGTGCAATCAAATTCTGAAGGCAAAAGGCGCGCGATTTTGGTCAGGTCAGACTGGCCGGGCTTGTATTTATTCGCGCAGGCTTGGGATTTGGTTCGGCGCGTGTTGATGATCCCGGAAAGCCTCGCGTTTCATCCTGGGAATCTTGGTTTTTTCGCGCTCGTTTTAGTCAGCGACCTGCCATCCTGCCGGGGAGTTTTTTTTGATGGACGATCACCGGCTGGTCCAGGACGACAACAGTTTGGTGAGCGGCAGCAACCGATAAAGTGTGCGACGGTTCAAAGGTTAAAACACCACCGGCTCGTTGAGCTTGCCACATTGGGTGCAGCGCGAGCGGTCCACGTCGGCATCGTCGGTATAGACGAAACCGCATTTCGTGCAGCGGAACACGCGGTCTTCAGGATGCGCCGGGCCGAAACGGCGGCGGCGCAGCTCGGAAAAAATTCCCACCACGCAGATGACGCCCAGCATCAGCGCCACATAAGCCACGATGAGGGCGGAGGCGCTCATGGCCGGTTCCAGAGCCGCAGGCCGCCGCGGATGGCGTTGGAGTTTTTGCCGGGCCGGACGCCGGGCGGAAATTTTTCGACGAACCGCGCGTTTCCGCCGCCCAGCACGACGTAATCCACGAGCAGGGCATTCTTAAAAAGCGTGACAACTTCGCTGACGTGCCGGCGCCATTTGTTTTTGCCCAGCCGTTTGAGTCCGGCGATGCCGAGATATTCCTCGTAGCTGCGGTTTTTTTTGTAGGGCAGATGCGCCAGTTCAAGCGGCAGGACGTTTTCGCCGACGACGAGAGCGGAGCCAAGCCCGGTGCCAAGGCCGAGGAACAACATGCGTCCGCCGGTGTGGCCGCCGAGCGCCTGCATCGCGGCGTCATTGATCACTTTGACGGGACGGCCAAAGGCCTTTTTGAAATCAAACTTCACCCAGCCGCCGCCGAGGTTGTGCGGCTCGCGCTGCAGCCGGTTGTTTTCCACTGGACCGGGGCAGCCGATGGAAATGACGTCATAGCGGCAGCCGGCGGAAACTTTTTTCACGGCGGCAACCATCTGGGCGGGGGTCATCGCGGGGCCGGAAATCAATTTGAGCACTTTGCGGGAGCCGGGCAGATGCACTTTGATGTGCGTGCCGCCGACATCAATGACGAGAATTTTTTTGGGAGTTGATTTCATGGGCGGACAGGTGCGTTGGTGGAAGTCAGCGGGACGGTGTGCCAGTTGAAAATGATCTCGCCGGAAACGGGCTGCTTCGCCGGCGAAAACCGCAGGCTGCGGGCGAAGGTGAGCGCGCTGGCGTCGCCGATGGCCGAGCGGCCGAGGGCTTCAAGCGGATTGTCCGACGGCAGGAGGACGGCGGAGACGACGTTGCCCGATGGGTCCACCAGCACCTGGACTTTGCTTGGGGCGATGATGTCATTGACCGGCAGCGACGGCAGAGCCGGCGGCGCGAGCAGTCTTTGGGCAAGTTCGCCGCGGATTTGCAGCGTGGAATTTTGCGGCAGCCCGGTTTCAGCCGGCACATCCGGGTTGGCAAACTGCGGGCGCGGCTTGAAGTCGAACTGGAATCCGCCGGGGCGGTTGGTCTGCATGAACCGGCTTAACATCGCGCCGAGGTTCTGCGCCACCGGCTGAAGCCATTGCGGCGGTTCCGTCCAATGGTTCGTCATCATCGGAGTAACGGGCGTCTTCAGCCAGATCGCGGACGAAAAGTCGTGCGGGTTCGGCAGCACGAACAGCGCCGGGTTGCCGAGGGCGACCAGTTCGTCCGAAGGATTCGCGAGGCGGAATTGCGGCACGTTCGTCACGGGGCGCGGCTGGATTTGCTTTTTCGTTCCGAAAATAAAAATGAGCGCGACGTGCGCGGCAAAGGCCAGCGCAATGAGCGAGATCAGTTTCCGGCGCGACCAGCTTCGGTGAGGCGGAACTGCCGCCAGCGCGGATGAATTTGCGGACGCCTGGTTCATGGACTGGCCGGTGCGTCTTCAGGGCGGGGCAGAGTGGCACCGAGAAGATTGGTGATACCGATGCCCGGCTTGCTGGCGAGCAGGGCGATCTGCACGAGCTGATCGTAAGTGACGGATTTGTCGGCGTGGACGACGAGGGCGAGCGGTTCACGCGCGCTTTTGACGGCTGCGGCGAGGGCGGCCTCCAACTGCGGCGCGCTGACGATCCGGTTGTCAAAATACATATTCCCCTGCGCATCCACGGCCATCGCGACGGACGGCTGGTCCGTGCCGGGCAGGTCGCCGGCCGCCGGCGGCTGCAGCCGGATTCCGGGCGTGGGAAGGAGTCGGCCGAGCAGCACGAAAATCACGAGCAGGAACAGCACGGCGGCGAAGGGCGCGACATCGAACTGGCTGCGCAGGATTTTGGCGTTGCGCGGGAATTTCATTTGCCGTTTTCGGTGACGACATTGACGATTTCGGCGGCGGCGCGCTCCATGTCGAGGATGATTTTATTGACCCGGCTGACGAGGTAATTGTAGCCGGCGTGGGCCGGGATGGCCACGGCAATGCCCGCCGCCGCGCAGATGAGCGCATGCCAGATGCCGTCGGAAAGCGAGTGTTCGCCGCTGATGTGCGCATAAAGGCCGTCGGCCTGCAGTTGCTTGAAAGTATCCATGAAACCGAGGATGGTGCCGAGCAGGCCGAGCAGCGGTGCGATTTGCGCGATGGTGGCGAGCAGGGTCAGTTTTTCCTCCAACTGCGGCACCTCGACATTGCCGGTCTCCTCGACGGCTTCGCGCACACGTTCGCGGCCCTTGTCGCGGTTCAGAATCGCGGCTTTCACGAGCCGCGCGACCGGGCCGTGCGTCGCGTCGCAGATGGCAATCGCCTCGACGACGTTGTCGCGCTTGAGCACGTTGCGCACGCCGTTGAGAAACTCGGCGGAGTTGATCTGCGAACGGTGGCAGAACAACGCGCGTTCAACGAACACCACGACGGCGGCGGCGGCGGCGATCAGGATCAGCCAGATCACCGGCCCGCCATTCTCTATAAACGTAGGCATGATGGTTTTATAGGCGTTCGCGGGCAAAGTTCAAAGCGCAAAGTTTTGGATTCAGAATCAATGAGCCAGAATCTGGAAAAGTTCGTTCGGTGAGAATTATTGCGTTTCTAAATTCTGGCTTCTGAATTCTGACTCCAGTATTCTAAAATCATTATGGCCATTGCTGACGAAAATGTTCTCGTTTTTCCACGGTCGCTGTTCGAGCGGCTTGGCGTTTTTCAAGGTTTCAACGCTGACGTTGATCGCTATCTGCCAACGATCCTTGACAGCAAGAATAACAGTTTTCAGCCCCGCGTCCTAGCGGAGACCGATTCAACATTCAAACAGATCATTCCCTATGTGGTGGTCACTGATGGAAAGAGCATTCTTCATTATGTTCGCGGGAAAAAGGCTGGCGAACAGCGTCTGGTTGCAAAAGGATCAATCGGCATCGGCGGCCACATCAATGAGGAAGATCACACCTTCTTTGCATTCGGCTTGCAGGCGTTTCAAGATGCTGTCAAGCGGGAGGTATGCGAAGAACTCGCCATTCAAGGCGATTTTAATGCACACCCCGTTGGCTTGATCAACGACGACTCCACAGAAGTCGGTCGAGTTCACTTTGGCGTTGTGCATGTATTGTTTTGCACGCCGGAACAGGTAAAGAAAAACGAGCAGATTATCACATTGGTTGAGTTTATTCCGATTGAGGAGCTAAAGGCAAAACGCGAGCAGATGGAATCTTGGTCGCAGTTATGCCTTGATAATATTGGCGCGCTACTAAAGTGAACTTCAAACGGCAGGACAGCGGCTATGCGACCAAGGATCACGACGACTCAAAGCATATTTGAAATGTCGGTTTTCAATTCCAAAAATTGCATGGCTTGTAATAGACCGCTGCGATGAACCGAATAAAATCCGATCATGTCTGGCGCATTTCTTTTCATCTTCACGCTGTTCTGGTCGGGCATGGTGCTCCTGTTTGACGGGTTCATGGCGCACGGCATCTACAAACAATTTGAGTCGCTCCATTACCAGAGCGTAACCGGAACTATCACGCACAGCGAAGTCACCAGCCATACTGGGCCAAAAGGCGGAACCAGTTACACTGCCGTCATCAACTACAACTATAAAATTGGCGGGCAGACTTACGAAGGAAGCAAATTGCGGTTCGGCATGACCAGTTCCAGTTCCGGGAGCGCCCATGCGTCGGTCAACGCGCATCCGGTTGGCTCGATCGCGCAGGTTTTTTACAATCCTGTAAATCCGCAGGAATCGTTGTTGTCTCCGGGCGTCAGCGGTTCGGATTTCATGCTCGCGCTGTTCCTGACGCCATTTAACATGGTGATGTTCGGCCTCTGGATTGGCGTTGCCGGTTGGCTGCGGGAGAAATTTTTCAAGCCGATGGCCGGTGGCGTGAAAATAATTGCCGACGGCATGAACACGCGGATTCGCCTGCCACAGTTTCCCGCAGTGGCATGGGGGCTGGTAACCACCGGCGGCCTTGGATTCATTTCAATTTTTGCCGTCGGGATTGGCGCGAATATGGAACCGTCCATTCCTCTG
>DATCBW010000147.1:0-8378 GCA_036511615.1 Verrucomicrobiia bacterium
GCCGAGAAAACCCGCCGATTCGATGACGAACTGCGCGTCGTGATAAATCGGGGGGTTGTCCTTGTAAATGCTCAAAAAGATGTTGACGTGCCTGCCGTCGGGTGCGAGTTGGATTCTCTTCACGCTGCCCACCTGCACACCCGCAAGCAGGACGCTGGCGCGTGGCATGAGGCCGCCGACGTTTTCCGCGTGTAGCTTCAGCGTGTAGGTGCCGCGAAACAGGCTCGTGCCCTTGCTGAACTGCACGAGCAGCAGCGCGAGCAGCACCAGCCCGATGAACACAAACAGGCCGACTTTGATTTCCAATCGCGATTTGCTCATCGCAGATAAATTATCAAACCGTTCGGGATTTGGCCAATCTTGGTTTATTCAAATAATTCCTGTCCGCTTTCGGTGAAAGACGTGACAGCCAGCCAGTGCTTTTTGAGGGCCGGGAACGAAGATTTTTCCCTGGCGAAGGGTCGTCGCGTTGCGAGGGCCTGAATCCCCATTCCGAACACGGCCAAGTTCTCGTTCTCACACGAAATCCACCTCGACGCGCGGGCGCCGCGTGAGGCCGTCCCAGTCGCGGAACACGCGGGCGTATTCCTGCCGGAGCGAATCCAGCGGCGACGGCGATTCCGGTTCAAAAGCCATGCGGTCAGGATGGCGCGGGCAAAACGCTTTGTCGAGCGGCGTTGAACGCGACGGCGGCACTGAAGTGTTGCACGACAAAAAGGAAATTCTCGTCATCACGCCGCAATCGCCGCTGGGCGAACAGCTCATGGGCAAAAAATCCGGCCAGGAGCCGCAACTCAACTTCGGCGGTGCGAAACAGGCGGCGAAGATTTTGAAAGTGGAGTGATCCAATGCGTCTGCGACGACCGTTGGCCGGGCTGCGACGGGTTGCGGACGACTTGCGACGCCCATCGGACGGGTTGCGACGGGTCACGGACGACTTGCGACGGCGATTTGCCATCTGCGACGGCCTTCGGACGACTTGCGATGCCCTTTTTTCGAGTTGCGACGCCTAAAACCTTCAAAAAACCCTTGTTTTTGTCCAATTTAACAAAAAATTCCTGTAAAGATGCCGCGCCGCCAGTGCTATGCTTCCTGCGACTTTTCTTCGTAATCCTCAAGCACCTTGTCCGATAAACGCTCCAGATGTTTTTGTTCGTGTAAATCCGTAAGGCTTTCGTATGAAAGAAAAGTGCAAATTTCCGACAGCGCGCGTCCCCCCAGCGCGGCGAAAACAGGCCGACCAATCTCTTGGAAAACCTTTTCGCGCCGTGAAGTCAGAGCAACGATGTGCAATTTAATTGTGATATTGGGCTGCATCGCGAGCAAGTCCGCCATGCGGAGAATCCCAGAATAAATTGACGTTGTGTGTTCGACCTCAAAAGCTCTGACAATTTCTGCTCTTTTGAGCCAAAGCACGTCAATCTGTTCGATGGTTTTCATCGTGGTCGGATTGAATGTGACTGGAAGTTCTTCAAGCAGCATACCCGTCTTCGGTGTCCATTTTGTCAGAACTCTGCCACGGTCTGAAGGAGGCAGCCAGATTTGAAATCCCATTTTTGATCCAATGTCTGCGAGGATGGCTTGCATTTGCAGCGATTCCCGTATCTCGCCTTTGTTCGCCGGTTGAATTTCTTCGGCGTCGTTTTTTTGCGGAACGGTGACAATCAGTTGTTGGCCTTCTCGCTTGATGGTGTCTTGCCAGAGATTCGAGACCGGTTCCGAATACAAAAAACTGTATAGTGTCCGCGCTGAACCGGTCAGACCAAGAGCACGAGTGGCCTCTTTAATGGATTCATTACTATATGAAATCCGTTTTCCAATCGAAGCCGAAGCCAAATCAAAAGGCGAATTTATCTCCAAAAAGTCCATGAGAGCTTTTCGGTGCTTCATTGATACTGCCGACAAATTCTTAACTGGGTCATACGCCGCGAGCAGCGCGTTCAGCACATTTCCACCTTCGCCAGTTAGGTATTTTTTCCCGGCAGCGTTTGCTGCATAAAGCTCATCAATTAATTGCGCCTTACGGTCAATGTTGGCCTCCTTGAAAATCGAATCCACCAAACTTGCGAGTTTTTTATCAGAGTGAAGATTGTTAAAAACTTTCCGCCACTTGACTTGGGACAACCCCACATGGGCAACGGCCTCACTGCCGTTGGTCTTACCTTTTCCGCAAGAGTCGAGAATGCGAATGACTACGTCGCAGTCGTCATCGGAAATTGTTTCCTTTTCCGGCGTAAGCACTCGTTCTGACCAGAACTGTCTGAAATCAGCGCTTTGCTTTTGCCAAATCTTGTCTTTGGCAGTCGAATCGTAGCTTTGGACAAATTTAGAAACGAGTTCTTGGACCAAGCTTTTATTCATAATTGATTGGCACGTTACTAACGCGGCAATGGAAAAACAAAATCATTTTTGAATTTCTATTTACCAATCCGTCTCGCGATAGTCCTTCAGAAATTTCCCCCAGATATGTGCGCCGGTGTTGATGCCGGCTATGATCGGGTCCACGATGCGCGCCGCGCCGTCCACGATGTCCAGCGGCGGATGGAAGCGATGCTCCGCCACCTTGCGCTCGGCGATGTGCGCGGGGTCTTCGTCCGTCACCCAGCCGGTGTCCACGGCGTTCATGTGGATGCCGTCGGCGCGGTAATCCGCCGCCGCCGTGCGCGTCATCATGTTGAGCGCGGCCTTGGCCATGTTCGTGTGCGGATGCCGCGTGGTCTTGAACTTCCGGTAAAACTGCCCCTCCACGGCCGAGACGTTGACGATGTGCTTGTCGCGCTCCGGCGTGCGGAGCATCAGCGGCTTGAGCCGCGCGTTGAGGATGAACGGCGCGATGGCGTTGACAAGTTGAACTTCGAGCAATTCAACTGTTGGAACTTCCGCCATGAGCAAGCGCCAGGAATTTTTTTCGCGCAAATCTATTTGCTGCAAATCCTGATCCAATTTTCTTTCGGGGAATAAACTTTTTTGCGCCGCGAGTTCTTCCGGCAACAGCGGCACTTGCGACAATGCGGCGGCGTGGGTGAGACCGGCAAGTTTTGAAATCTCCTGCACTTGGCCAGCGCGGCTCGCGGGGACGCTCGCCCCACCAACCGAAGACGCTGCGTCGGTGGGGCGAGCGTCCTCACGAGCCGTTCCCCCTTCCGGCAAGATGTGATAACCGCGCAGACCTTCGTAAGCGCCGAGCAACTTCGCGGCATCCGCTGGCAAATCGTGCAACGGCCCGTTCTCGCGCTCCATCATGTGCGCGTAAAAATCCGGCGGACGCCGCACGGTCTGACACGCATTATTGATAATGAAATCAAGGCGATTGCGCGTTGTGAGCAGATGCTTGCAAAACGTCTCGACGCTCGGCGTGTGGCGCAGATCCAATCCAAAAATTTCCAGCCGATTTTTCCATTCGCCGAAATCCGGCTCTTGCGAATAACGTATCGCCGAGTCGCGCGGAAATCTTGTGCTGACAATCAAATGCGCACCGGCGCGCAATAATTTTATTCCGGCCTGATAACCGATTTTCACGCGTCCGCCCGTGAGCAGCGCCACGCGCCCGCGCAAGTCTGCCGTCTCGGTGCGTTTGACCCAGTTCAGCTCCGCGCACTTCGGGCAAAGCTGGTCGTAGAAATGATGGATGGTCGAGTAATCCTGTTTGCAGATGTAGCAGTTCTGCGGCTCGACGACTTCGCGGAAATCAGGATTGTCCGACACTTCCTCCTGTTTGAAATTGAGCGGCGGAAAAACATTCGGCGTCATGAAAATTTTTTCGCGGCGCAATTTGCGGATGCCCGTCTCATTGAGTTTCGACTGGTCGCGCTGGATTTTTTCCGCCTTGCGTTGTTTGGCGCTGGCTTTCACGAGCCGCCGCCGCTGCGCCACGTCCGGGCAATAAATCTTCCCCGCCGCCGTGAGCAGCCGCGTGCGCTCCGCTTCGGACAGTTGGGCGAGCAAGGCGCGGTTGCCCGCCGCTTTTTCCAAAATTTCCGCAGCGGCGTTCAACTGCGCGGCCAGCGCGTTATTTTTCTTCGCCACGCCGCCGTGATGGTTGTGCTGTGGTGACATTTGCTTGGCCACACAGAATAGCCGCCAGCCGGAGGCCGGGCGAATCAAAACCGGAGCGGCCGCGAAACCGACTGAAAAACGCCCGGCAGGAAGCTGCAAAAATCAATTGGAAGAAATTCGCCAAATCGTCACGGAAGCGCGGTTGACCCGTTCCGGCCGGTTTGTTAGAGTTCCGCCTGTTGCGCCATGAAATCCGCACTGAACCAGCATGTATTGGTTTTGAACCGGCTCTGGCAGGCGGTCAATGTCTGCACCGCCCGCCGCGCGCTCACGCTGCTTTTTCAAGGCCACGCGCAGGTGGTGTTGAACAATCCTGACGGCTCGTTCCGCACCTTCAACTTTGACGAATGGCGCGATGTTTCCGCCAGCGCGCCGCCGGACGATTCCATTCACGCCATCTCCTTCCGCATCCGCGTGCCGAAAATCATTCTGCTGTTCATGTATGACCGGATGCCGAAGAAGGAGGTGAAGTTCACCCGGCACAACATTTTTGAGCGCGACAAAAACACCTGCCAGTATTGCGGCGAAGTTTTTGACCGGAAGGATTTGAACCTCGACCACGTCATCCCGCGCGACCGCGGCGGCCCGACGACGTGGGAAAACATCGTCTGCTCCTGCATCAACTGCAACACGCACAAGGCCAACCGCACGCCCGCCGAGGCCGGCATGAACCTTGTGCGCAAGCCCAAACGCCCAAAATGGCGTCCGTTTGTGCAGATCAACTTCACCTTGCACCGGCACGACAGTTGGAAACATTTTGTGGACCTTGCCTACTGGAATGTGGAACTCGGCGAGGACGCGGTGCCGTAGCTGCCATTGACTTCGCGTTTTTCGCCGCTAGGATTAAATCTGCTGGCGTGCTCGTCTATCGGTTAGGACACGGCCCTCTCAAGGCTGAAAGACGGGTTCGATTCCCGTGCGCGCTACCAACTTCATGCAATAAAATCAATGCTTTTGTGGGTTTTTGACACGTTTCAAAACATTCAGCCGCCAACACCATGTTCGTTCTTGGCGACATCGGGACGGTTTGGGCGCGTCCTCGGCGCCCTTTTATTTTGAGCCAACGCGGGCTGAAGCAGATCTTGCGGGAGTTGCGACATTAAGGTTCCAGAAAAAAAAGCGCCAGCAAACTGCCGACGGTCAGCTTTTTGTTTGACGTTCCATGCCCAACATTTAACGTGCATCGCATGAAGCTCCTTCTGGTTGTCCCGGTCCTGCCCGGCGCGCATATGCCGCCCGTCCGAAAAAATGGTTTCCCCGTCTGGATCATGCTGGTGCTGCTGCTGACGTTGTGCGCGGCGCGGGCGGACGGGCCGGACGATGATTACCTGAACATCTACGGCGTCATTGAACAGGCAGACGCGCTGAACGCCAGCGGCAAGACCAGCCAGGCGCACGCCAAATACATCGAGGCTGGCCGGGAGTTGATGCAGTTTCAGCGCGACAATCCAAACTGGAACGCCAAGACCGTTTCCTACCGGCTGAATTATCTCACCGAAAAAGTCGCCCCCACGTCAGGTCAGGCCGTTGCTCCGGAAAACACCAGCGCCGCCGGCAATCAAGCATCTGCGTCCGCCCCAAAATCGCCGGTGACACTGCTCGACGCCGGCAGCGAACCGCGAACCGTTTTGCGCCTGCATCCCGCCGTCGGTGACCGGCAGACCCTGACCATGACCACGAAATCGGCAACGACTGCTTCAGTGGCCGGCAATAACACCCCGTCTGCGGCCATCCCGCCGATCAAGATGACGATGAACGTGGACGTAAAAAGCATTTCCCCCGACGGCATCATCACCTATGGAATGACCTTTGGCGACGTCACTGTGGCGGACGATACCAACATTGCGCCGGCCATGGCTGCCGCCATCAAATCTTCTCTCGCCGGCCTCCAAGGATTGACCGGCACCGGCCGGATGTCCGACCACGGAGTCATCAAGGATCTCCAGATGAAATTGCCGCCCGGCACCAACCCCCAACTGGCACAGACCTTGGATCAGACGAAAGATTCCGTTTCCGGCTCCTCGACGCCGCTGCCCGACGAAGCTGTCGGCCACGGTGCAAAATGGGAATACAAAACCAAGCTAAAATCACAGGGCATGACCATTGACCAGACCGTCACCTACGAACTGGTATCCCTCGAAGGCGACCGCCTCGCCCTCCGCAACACCATCACGCAGACCGCCGCCCGTCAAACCATTCAAAACCCCGCGATGCCCGGCATGAAGACCGAACTCACCAAAATGACCGGCACCGGCGGCGGCACCACCACCTACGACCTGGCCCACATCATGCCCGTGGCGGCGACGCTCGACGAAAAAACCGAGATCGTCATGGGCCTGAAAATCGGCCAGCAAAAGCAGGAAATGGACATGAAGATGGACATGAACGTCACCATCGAAGCGAAGTGAATGTTTCAACGGCGCGCGGTTCCGCTGCAGGGTTGCGGCAAAAGCGTTTCAACCAAATAACCGCAGTTGAAGCGGTGGCTTGCCGCAGTGCAAATTGAATCCAAATTCCGTTGTCCCCATTCCTTTGTCCGATGTTTTGGTCGTCCAACCCGGGTCTTTGACAAAGGAATGAGGACAAAGGAATGAAGCAACAACACTGAATCCGGCTTTCGGCGTCGAAACAGCACCCAAGAAAACCGGCAACAGGTGGAATTGATTTGGGCCGGTCTTCACCTGCCGGGTGAACGAACAGCCAAGTATCAGCGTCCGCTTTATCCTGGCAGCAACGGATGCAAACTCACTTGGACGGTCGCTCCAATTGCGGGGAACGGTTCATTGATTTGCAAAGGGCGAGACAGCTTCAACATTGGTTGCTTGATTCCACGACCTCTGATCATAACTTGCCGAACCGGCATATTTCCATTCATCACCATTTTTTACCATATGCTCGATGGAAATGTCCGGGCTTTTGTCGTTCTCAAAAATGATTGTTTGTAGATCAACTTTGTCATCGCTCACGGCTTTCTTGGCGAGGATTTGCATTCCTTGAAAATTGTCCCTTTGAGAACGCATTTCTGGTCGTGCCTGCTGGTCTTCAAACTGTTTGCGGCTTTCTTGAGTATTAACTTGGGGTTGCAGTTCGGATGGCATTGCGGCTACGACTTGATCAAACTGGCCTGAAAACATGGCGCTTAAATAAGTTTGAAACGCTGACTCTGGAGTTTGAAACCCAACATTAACCAACCGGTCTTTGGAAACAAGCCCGCCAAGTCGCGTGGTCGTTTCTACTGGCAGCTTGGTTCCTGATTGCTGGCCAATTTTGGCGTTTTGTGACTCAAGTTGCCGCTGAAGCACACTCACTTCCCCGCGCAATTTAAGAAGTTCCGCCATGTTTTGGTTCGATTTCAACCGGCTGTTTTCGGCGAGCAATCCAGCCAGTTGGTTCGTCGCGTCGTCGTGTTCACGTTCCAACTGCTGGATTTGACTGGTCAAAGGCGAAAGCTGTTGCTGGAGCCTTTGATTTTGCCCGCGCAGTTGCGCAGCCTGGTGCGCCTCAAAAATTCCTGTTCCAGCAACGACGGCGAGCGTTGCTCCAAAGATGGTTTTTTGCAGTGTGGTCATGGCAATGATTTTGGCGGCGGCAATTGCGGTTGAAGTGTGAGCGGCGGTTCCAGCGAGAACAGCAACGGCGGAAATGGTGGCGGCCAGTCCCAGCGGCGCGGATTGAACGGCGTTGGCGGAAATCAAAACCGTCAGCCCGCCCGCGCCAATCGTCACGTTGCGTTTCGAAAAAAATTCCCGCAGCCGTTCCACGGCGCGGCTCACGCGCTTTTGCGCGGCGTCTTCGGACGCGCCCAGAGCTTCGCCGACTTCGCGCAGGCTTTTGTTTTCAAAATAGCGCAGCAGAATCGCGCTGCGGTCGGTTTCGTCGAGCGCGGCCATCGCGTCATCAAGCAGCGGTTCGATTTGCGTCCAATCATTCGCGGTCGCATTCATGTCGTTCATCTCCACGGCGATTTGTTCGCGCAACTGGCGGCGGGATTCTTTGCGGATGACGTCAATTGCAGTTCTTCGCGCGACCGAATAAAGCCATGCGGTCAAAACCGGCGGGCCGCCGGCGGCATTGCTCAACTTGCCCGCGTCACGCGCGAGGTCGGCGAAGACGAATTGCGAAATGTCCTCGGCCAGTTGCGGCGAGCGGACCTGACGCAGCGCGGCGGAATAGACAAGGTTCACATGACGCCGGACGATTTCCGTGAAGGCGTCCTGCGAATTTTCCCGCGCGAATTGCCGGAGCAAATCCAAATCGCTGATCATTTTCTAAAAGCATATCGCCGCCGAAGCCTGAAATCCGACAATTTATTTCGGGTAATT
>DATCBW010000148.1:0-6874 GCA_036511615.1 Verrucomicrobiia bacterium
ACGCACTTTTTCCGACGGCAGCAACGCCGCCACGACCTGCCATTGTTCGTTGGTCAGTTCCATCCATAACCATCTATAAATCAACCGCAAAAATTACAAGCCCTATTTATGAGATACGCTCTAGCAAGAAATTATACCAAGCGGACCGAGATCACCCGTCCCAGCGACAAATTTATCTGGACAGAGGGTGCCGATATGCGGGGAGAGAACATAGGCTCCTGGGGCATGGGCAATCCAGGGACACCGGCGCAAAATTTTTCGGACGCTCAATTTGAGGACTCGCCCGCCGCGTTTCATGTTACCTCCGCCGTGTTTAACTTTTGCGATGGCCATGCTGAAGGCCGAAAATGGCTGGATGGGTCAACCATAGCTTTTGCCAACAGCCAAATCGCAAACAAGGACGGTGGCGCGGGAGGCGTGCAAGCGGCGGCAAATCATCCTGGGAATCCTGATCTTCGCTGGATCGGCAGTCATTATCCCAGCAAACAAAATCCCTGAAGCTTGCGGCGGCAAGGGACGCATGGCCAGTTCATTGCCGTTGCAACACGCCAACGCTGCGGCCAAATCTTTTCAAGACCGGACGTCCCGTAGAAACTTTGTCCACTCGGTAATTCTGTCTTTTAATTTCAGGAATTGATACTTTGTCCGCATGAGCGACCTTGCCATTGGACTTCTCGGCGCGCTGCTGGCCACGAACCAGCCGCAGGCCGTCAGCAATCTCGTGCAGCAGGACACCGGCGTAGCGCTGCCGATTGTGGATGTCAATGATCCGGCGGAACGCGAACTCCGCAGCCTGATGGTTGCGGACGATGCCGCGTTGGACGAGGTGAACAGTTGGATGAGCACCAACCAGATCGCGCCCACGAACACGCTGGCCGTCGCGGCATTCAAACAGCGCATCAATGCGCGGCTTGATCTGGTGAAGCAAGGCTATGAAAAGTTTCTCCGCAATCATCCCGACAGCGGGCGCGGCTATCTGGCCTACGGCACCTTTCTCAATGACACTGGCGACGAGGAAGGCGCGATGGTGCAATACAAAAACTCCGCGCAGTTGGACCCGAAGAACCCCGCTGTGTGGAATCAAATGGCGAACTACTACGGCGAATACGGCGAGCTGACGAACGCCTTTGCCGATTACGCCGAGGCCATCCGGCTGGATCCGGCCGAGCCGGTGTATTATCAGAATTTCGCCACGACAGTTTATCTTTACCGCAAGGACGCGCGGGAGTTTTACGGCATCAACGAGCAGCAGGTGTTCGACAAGGCGCTGGGCCTTTACCGGCAGGCGATGAAACTCGCGCCGGACAATCTCGTGCTGGCGACGGATTACGCCGAGAGCTACTACGGCATCCGCCCGCTGCGCACCAACGACGCGATCGCCGCGTGGACCAATGCGCTGCATATCACCAAGGACGACAACGAACGCGAAGGCGTGCTGATTCATCTGGCGCGCGTGCAAATTGCCTCCGGATTTTTTGACCAGGCGCAGGCGCATCTGGACGCCGTGACCAACGCGGCGTTTGCCGGGCTGAAGGCACGCCTCGAACGCCGAATGGCCGAACTCAAAAATCCACCCACCAATTCCATCCCGGAAATTTCAACGAACGGCATTCCAGCACAAACCAATGTTCCATCGCCGCCGCTGCGCGAATAGAAGTTGCCGGGACTTTTGGCAGCGGACGCAAGTCTGCGCGCACTTCAATTCTATTTTGAGCGCACTCGCGTTCCCGCCACGGTTGTTAAATGGCAAATTCCGCTTTGTGCGAACCGGCGTTTTCTGGTGAAATAATCCGATTATGAGTTTTTACGACAAATTGAAATTTGACGCGCAGGGATTGATTCCCGCGATCATCCAGGAACAAAAAACCGGGCGCGTGCTGATGTTCGCGTGGATGAACCGCGCGTCGCTGGAAAAAACCGTCGCCACCGGCAAGACGCATTTCTGGAGCCGCTCGCGCCAGAAATTCTGGATGAAGGGCGAGGAAAGCGGCCATGTGCAGATCGTCAAGGGCATCGCGTTCGACTGCGACGGCGACTGCCTGCTCATCCAAGTCGAGCAGACCGGCGCGGCGTGCCACGAAGGTTATCAATCGTGCTTTTTCCGCTCGGTCGAAAATGGCGGTTTCAAAATCACCGAAGCCCAATTGCAAAAGCCGGAGGAAATTTACAAAAAGAGAAGTTAGGGCTAAAACATGAATTCCCTCCGTTACGATTTTAATTTACCCTGGCGCGGAGCGGTAATTGGTGCAGTGTTTTATGCTGGCTTATCATTTTTCATGGCGCATTTGGCAAAAAATGGCGCAGGCGCCTTTTCAATCTGTTTAATTTCTTTGAGCGTATTGTTCGCAATTCTGGCGCTATTTATGGTAGCGCGCCGCATAATTTTTCCGCGCATGCTTGAACTAACGGATGATGCCATTTTGTTTCCGCATGGATTTCCTAAAACACGAATCACTCGAATTGTATTTGGAGACATTGTCGGGATGAGAGACGGAACATTGACGGCACATCCAAGTTTTAGCATGGCGACGGGCAACGGAACGTTTGAAATTGGTGCAGCGCGTTTCAAAAACATCGAACATTATCATGCGGTGAGAAATTTCATTTGCTCCAAGACTTCAATTATGTTGCCTGAAGATAAAAGCGGGCAATCAGTTTGGAAAACGGGTTGGTCTCCAAATCCAATTTTGTGTTGGAAAGAACCGGAAGATTACATTCGCTATCGAACCCATATTGCTGTTTCAAAACCGCTGTTGCTTCGTCTTGCACGAGCAGGTTGGTTTTTTGCGCACTGTTTCGGTTTCATTTTGCTCTGCAGGCTCATTTTGAATTTTTCCCAATTGCCTACTTTTCCAGACGCTGGCTTCCTCGTGCTTGCAGCGTTTGTCACGGTGTTCTTCACTTCGCTTCATTGGCTCAATGCCACTTATCCGGCTCGCGTCACCCAGATCACCGTTCGAGAAAATGGCATCACTCAACTTTCCGGTAAGCAAACGGCAAATTTGAATTACGGTGACTGTCGCGGCTGGACAGTCGTGGAAAGGGGATTTGAAGGACACACTTTTCACATTTTGCTTTTACAGCGCCCCAAATATGTTTTTGAGGTTGCTTTACCCGACATCAATACGCGCGACCGTCTTATTCAGATTTTCAACGACAAAAAAATTTCCCAATTAAGAGACCTAAAACCATCGTGGGAATTAAGATTATAGCTTTCTTGCTTCCTGCTTTTGTTTTCTCCGCGCTCCGGCTTGGAATAGTTCCGGTATTCATTCGCTGAAAACCAAAGAAAACAAATTTTCATTTGGGTTCTTTTCATTATATTGCGGTTGAAAAATCATGGATGAATCTGTTCCATTTGGAAGCCGGTGGTATTGGATCATGCTGGCGCTGCTGGTTTTCGCGCGCGGCATGGATTTCTTGAGCACTTGGATCGCCACGCCGAACCTGGTGCTGGAAGGCAATCCCATCGCCAAAAAGCTCGGCTGGAAATGGGGCTTGCTGCTCAATGTCGTCCTCGTGTTCACGCTGTCGTTGTGGCCGCTTTCGGCCATGGTCGTCGCCACGGCGAGCGTGCTGGTGGCCGCGCGGAATTTTCAGTCCGCCTGGCTCATGCGCTCGCTCGGCGAGACTGCGTATCGCGTGTGGTATGTCGAACGCATCCGGGGAACGCGCCTGCCGCTGTTTCTGTTCTGCCTCGCCGGCAACACGCTGCTCACCGCCGGGGTCGGCGCGGCGTTGATTTATTTCAGCGGCCTGTGGCTGGTTCCGCTGGCCATCGGCATGGGCATTGTGACTTACGCCCTCGCGGTTCTGGTCTATAGCCTGCTGGCGATCTTTCGGATTCATCGCGCGCTCAAACGCGAGGCGCGCGAACTGGCCGCGTTTCAATCCCAATTCGTGGACGGCGGAACTTTGCTGGAGGCAACCGGCCAGCGCCCGTCCGACCGGATGGTTTAGTTTGATCCGGTTGTCGGGTTCAATTCGCGGAAACGCGGCAGGTCAATTTCCAGTCCCACTTCAAACAGCAGCAGCAAAAAGCCGACGTAACCGGCCTCTTTCAACATCGTCGCCACGTCACCATGGATCAGCGGGCCGGCGACGAAGCCAAAGAGGATGAAAACGGAATAAGCCAGCGCGGGCCGTCCCAGCCGGTTGCATAAATCCGGCACGGCCATGAACAGAAAAATCAGGCAGATGACAATTTCAATCGTGCTCATTTGTCAGGTTGAAACAATCCGGCGCGGCGAAATGGAAAGGCCATTCGCGTTGTTGAATTTTAACACTTGGCAGGCCTGCGTAAATAATTGCCATTGAAAATAGGCTTACTCCGGCGCGGCTGCGTTCGGGTTCGTTGGGGTGGAAGGCGGAGCGACGACCAGGCTTCCTGTCCGCAGATGCAGATCGCGTTGCGGGAAGGGAATTTCAATTTTGTTTTCGCGGAGTTTTTTCTCGATGGCGTAATACAGTTCACTGCGGAAGCGGCGCGGCTTGGAAGACATTTCCGCCGTCCACACGGCCAATTCAAAGTTGAGCGAACTGTCGCCGAAGCCGCTGAAAAAAACGTCCGGCGGCGGATCGGCAAGAACTTTTGGATGACCTTGGGCCACCTCCAAAAGCAAACTCTTCAATTTTTCCGGGTCGGTTCCGTAGGCCACGCCCACCGACAACCGCATGCGCACGCGCGGGTCGCCGTGACTCCAGTTTGTCACGGCATGGGAGATGAAATCCGAGTTGGGCACGATGATGGAGATGTTGTCGTTGGTGACGACGATCGTGCTGCGCAGGCTGATGCGCGTCACCTGTCCGGCGACGGTGCCAACCTCGATGCGGTCGCCAATGGTGATGGGCCGCTCCGCCAGGATGATGAGGCCGCTGACAAAATTATTGATGATGTTTTGCAGGCCAAAGCCAACCCCCACGCCGACCGCGCCGGCAATCACCGCCAGCGAACTCAAGTCCACATGGTTCACTTGCAGCGCGATGAAGAACCCGAGCGTGATGAAGACGTAGCCGGTGATTTTGTGGATGGCATATTGCAGGGAAGGATCGAAACGGGTGCGTTTGAGGAGGCGCTGCACGACAAACCGGCGCATTAAAAAACTCACCAGCAGCACCAGCACCAGCCAGAAGAGAATGGCGAGAACCGTCCAAAGGGTGAACGGTGTCTTGCCGACATCGAACAAGGGATGGTTCAAGATTTTGTCAAATTCTCCAACGATGACGTTGTTGGTGGCTGTGTCCATGACTTTATTTTGAGCTGCAGCGTCCGGTTTTGCGAGTCCAATCCAGCACGTTCAGGTTGAATCTGCACCCGGTCGCGAAGTGATTGGGATAAACTGGCAAAGACGCCCAGCGCGCTGCCGAATGCAATTCGGCAATACAGCAGATTACAAATCAAAGCTACTGTCCCAGATACAAGAACAAAGTCCAGATGCACCCCTCAAGCTATCAACTGAAAGATTTGCCGGAATTGCTCCTGCCCGGTGTTTTCTTTCCAAAAAAAAAGAGCCGGAACAATTTCTGTTCCGGCTCTTTGTCGGTTTTTTAACCGGACGGCTTTTGCTCACACCGCCATTTGGGAGACCGGCTCGCTCCAGTCGCTGGGACCCGCCGAGCCGACGGCGTTGACCTGCACCACATAGGTGACCCCGGGCGTCAGGCCGGCGAAACTGTTGCTGGCCGCCGTGGTTTGCGCCGTCTGCAACACCGCCGTGGGCGCGCTCGCCGCCGCGAGCTGCCAGTTGTAGATCGCCGCGCCGGGAACCGGAACCACGCCGGCATCCAGTTCGCCGGTGCGCGCGCCGAAGGCGACGGTGAGATAGGCCGGCGCGGGCAGCACGCCGACGGGATTGCGCTGCGGTTTTTGAATGGGAAAACCGCTGCTCAACAGCACCGTCAAATCGCCGTTGCAGGCCACTTGCACATAACTCGCCAGTTGGCGCAGCAATGCCGCCAGGGCGGCGCGTTTGTCATTCTTGATCGAGGTCAAGGTTACTCCGCCGCCGGCGGCGTTGGCATAGGCGGTGGAAAACTCATCCAATGCGGGCTTGATCGTCGCCAGCGCCGGGATGGGTGCCGGGTAACTGGGATTGCCCGTCATGTCGGTCAGGATGGTGTTGGTGTCGGTGATCAATTGCGGATCGCCGTCGTGGGTTAGGAATGAGATGGATGGTTTTACGATCATGCTGGTTATATGTTGAATGTTTCTGTTTGTTTGTTGTTGTTGTTTAACCGTGAGGACACTGCGGATATAGCAGGTCTGTTGCCAGCTTGTTTCCAAGATTGAAGGTGATGTCAATCAAGCCAGGGTTGGACAAGGGAAATCCATTTTTGCTGGCAATTGCAGGGTTGCCGCCCATTTCCCAATGTTATTCAAGCTTTGCCCAATATTGAGCCGGCGCTTGGTGGTATTGGGAAATGGATTCCCAATATTGGGAAGTCGCTGATTAAGGTTAAGACGGCGTTTCTCAAGCTTGAGGAATCATTGCTCAAGTTTAAGCAATGACGGATCAAGCTTGGAATGGCTGGACACGGTTGAGCCAGGCTTGCACAAGCTTGATAAATGATTTCTCAAGGTTAAGTTGTTTTTAAGTAATATTGTTAAATCCCTGCTCAATATCTAAAAATCTTTGACTAATATTGGGAATTGCCAGCGTGATATTAAGAAATCCCTGATTAAGTTTGGGAAACGGCTGGTTAAACTTGGGAAGAGATTGGGGCGGGTTCGGCGCGTTTGAATTCAAGACAACCGGCGGGTCAGTGTCGTCAAGAAACAAGACAATCACCTGGGCCGGAAACCGGGTGATGAACATTTTGGCCTGCCAAGTTAAAAGAAAAGCCGGAAAAGGGTTAAGCCCGAAAACCGAAATTG
>DATCBW010000149.1:0-10129 GCA_036511615.1 Verrucomicrobiia bacterium
CTGCCGAGGCCATCTACGACGGTCCCAGCAATAATCTGGTTGGCGTCCAGACGTTCTCCGGCTCGAAGGACAACCAATCCCCGCAGCACGCCGTGCTGCTCGGCATGAGCGGCGCGGGCAAATCCGTGACCGTTTGTGATTTGCTTTCACAGACCGAAGGCTATTTCGCCTACACCGTCATCATTGAGGAGGGATTGTCCTACGGCATCTACACGCAGACCGTCGAAGACGGCGCGCGGCCCATCATCATTCATCCCGACGGCGATTTGACCATCAATTATCTCGACACGAAAGGTCTGCCGCTCACGCCCGATCATCTTTCCGCCGCGACCGCGCTGGTCGCGCGGATGATTGGCACATCCAGCCAGGAGGACAAACAAATGCTCCGGCAGGCGCAGATCGCCAAATACCTGAATCTGCTATACGAAGATTCATTTCAGGACTGGCAGAAAAAACGGCACGACCAGTTGCTCGACATCGCGCGGCACGCGCTCGCGTTGCAGAAATTCCGGGTTGAACGGATGCCGCCGGGCACGACCACGTTGGAAACTTTTGCGGACTTCCGGGACTGGAAGGCCAGCCACCTCACCGAGGCAACAGAGTATCTCGCTTCGTTCAACGAAGCCGACGTGCTCCGGTTCTTAAAAGAACCCAAGACCAGCAGGGAAGTCCGCAACCTCGCTTTCGCTTATTTCACGCCGGACGAGTTTCCGACGCACCGGATGTTGCAGGAATTGATGATGCTCGATCCGGTGGGTTCGGAACGTGACCAAATCATTGAGATTGCCACCTTGATTCTGCCGTGGTGTCGGGACGGCAATTACGGATGTTTGTTTGATGGCACGAGCAATCTTTCGCTCACCGGCAAAATCGCCCATTTCGAGTTGGGCTACATCCCCGAATCCGCCAAGGAATTGAAGGCGGCGGCGGGCTTCCTCATCACCAACCATGCGCGCAAGCACATTATGACGCTGCCCCGCGCGTTGCGGAAACGGAACGTGTATGAGGAAGTCGCCCGCTTCCTCGACATCCCCGGCGGCCAGGAAATCGTTCAGGAATCCTACGCCCAATTGCGGAAGTTCAACTGTTGGAACATTTCCATTGTCCAGCAATACGCCCGGTTCAAGCAGTCGCGCATCCGTTCCGCCGTGTTCGGCAACAGCCGCCAATTTTTCATCATGCGCCAGAACGACCGCGCCGACTTGGAGGACATGGCGCAGGACATCGCGCTGCCTGAAGTCACCAAGCACGCGATTATGAATTATCCGTTGCCCGACCATCAATCGGGCCAAAAGTATTCGCCGTTCACTTATTTTCACACTGACTCCGGCAGAAATCTTTGCGGCACGGTCCACAACATTTCGTCGCGCGAGATGCTCTATTGCAGTTCGTCCAGCGGCGAACATTTCGACAAACGCGCCCGCGAACTGCGCCAGAGTCCCAACATCGTCGAGGGCATCATCGCCCATGCCAACCCGCCCGCTCAATGAATACAACCCGCGAAATCAAACAGACGGATACCGGCATACTGGTCGCAACTTTGACGCCCGAAGAACAGGCAAAAATGGACGAACTCCATGTCCGCCGTGAAAAGATAGAAACAGCCTTGTGGCACGCCAAGCGCAACGCAAAGAAGGCGCGCGAAAAGGTGAGGGTGTTCAAAGTCCAGCTTAAAATCGTCAACGGACAGCTTTGGCCGCTGGAACGAATCCTATTTCCTGAATCCTGACCTCAAATGATCACCATTATGAAAAAATTATTCCCAACTATTTCTCTGGCCTGCCTTGCGTGCTTGTTCACGGGCTGCGCCGCCGTGACCCGGACCGCCACTGATGTCGGCTTGGGCGCGGGCGGCGCGGCCCTCGGCGGCGAACTGACCCACAACAATCCCTATGCCATTGTCGGCGGCGCGGCGGGCGGCGCTTTGCTCGGCGAAGGACTCCACGCCGCCAACGACAAACTGAACGACCAGTCCTATCAGACCGGCTACGACAAAGGCCGCAGCGATGCCGTCAAGCAACAATACTGGCTTTACGTCTCCATGCAGCAGGCCAAAGCCCGTGATGATGTCCGGGTCCGGCTCTACGAAGTCCATCTGCCGGAACAAGTCATTGACGGCGTGATTTTCCAACCGACCACCCAATTTCTCCGCATCGAAGGAGGCGGAGCCTCCACCCAATAGCAGGCATAGCCTGCACCAATTATTTCTCCCCAAAACAAATAACAAACGAAAGGAACAAACATGAAAAAGTTAATCGCAATAATCGCAGTCGCCCTGCCGCTCGCGTTTTCCGCCCGTGCGCAGTGGATCGTCTATGATCCCATCTCGAACGTGCAACAGATTCTCGACCAGGCCGAGAACATTGCCAAATACATTCAAATGATTGACAACCAGGTGCAGCAAATTGACACGCTCACCAGCCAGTTGAGCGAGTTCAAAAATTACGAGTCCCTGTTTGGCAATCCGTCGCAAGTTGCGCTGTCAATGGTGCCCGCCCTCAACTCCGACTTGCAGAGCCTTGAGCCGGGATTGAACCTCGAAAATCTGGTTGCCAATGCCGTTGGCAGCGCCGCGATGACCTACAATGACGGGGGCATCTATGCCACGGTGGGCGTCAGCTTCCAAACGCCGGGCGGCCAGACCATCCAGCGGCCCGCCGACCAATACAAGCCGTTTGCGGCCGTCATCAACTCCGCCAGCAACTATGTCGCCGTTGCCGGCAATGCGGCCAAGCGGCGCGCGGCCATCAAGGACCAAATCGCGCAGACGACCCAGCAACTCCAGAACGCCACCACGGATGCCCAGGTGCAAAAATTGCAGGGCGTCCTTACCAGCCTGAATGCCGACCTTGCCAGCACCGATGACGAGGTAAATCAGGCTGCGTCGTCGGCGATGGTGCAGGACATCCAGAACCGGAACGACCAGCAAAAGCAGGTTCAGGCGTTAACCGAACAGCAGAACGCCGAGTTTGAGGAATCCATGAGCAATTACACCGCGAAATTCCAATTGCTCGACCAGCCGGTGCAGTTCCCCACGCAATAACCTTCAACACCGCAAATCATCATGGCCACGTTCGACAACATCTTTCCCACGTTTCTCGCCAAATGCGGTGAACTCCACACATTGTTGTTGAGCGTGGCCTTTGCTCTTTTCGTCACCGGCATCATCGTCACGGTTCATCACCGATTCTCGCACCGGGTCGCGCTCCATTTGTCCATCCGGCTCATGGTGCTGACTTCATTGCTGGTTTATCTGCCGGTTTGGGGCAACACGATTCAAACCTTGTTGCAAGATTCCATTCTGTCCGGTTTGGGCGTTGACCCATCCCAAGTATATCAGCAGTTCGTTCACTTGCTCATCATCAAACGCGACGACACGCCTACGTCATGGTGGAATGTCATGGCGCTGCTGCACAACTTCAGCACTGACCTCATCATCACTGGCGTCCTTTTTCTGGTTGGCCTGCTGGCCTCGTTCCTGATGTTTTGGGCTTACATCTTTCAAAGTGTCATCCTCAATTTAGGCTACGCGCTGTCACCGTTGCTCATTGGATTCATGGCGATACCGGCATTGAAGCAAGCTGGCAACCGTTACCTCCAGAATCTTGCTGGCGTTCTATTATGGCCCCTGGGCTGGGCGGTGGCCGCACTCGTCACGCAGGGCATTCTCGACTTTATGAGCGATCCAAGTTTTGAGTATTTCGACCCGACTTCAACCTTGCCTGATTTGCAAAAAAGCATCGGGGCTGCCGTGGTTGGCGTCTGGATTGTTTTCAGCACCATTGCCGCGCCCATAATGATTCAAAAGGTGATTTCTTCGGGCGCGCTGGCGGGCAGCGAATTGCTTTCCCACGGCGCACACTCCGCCGTCCAAACTGCGGCGGGTGCAGTTGGCGGCGCAGTCGTCGCCGCGCCGTTCGGCCCCGTCGCCGCCGCCGCTGCCGGCGGAATGGCGGGGACGTTGAATTTGTTTTCCTCTGCCGGCCGGGTTGCCAACGCCGGTTCGCTGGTGACCGGACTCGGCGGGCTTGGTTCAGCAAAAAGTGATCCCAGCGGCGACAAGGCCGTCCGCCAACTGCTCACCCAATTGCTTCAACATCTCGGCCAGTTGCCGCCCATTTCACCGGCCAATGGCTTGCCACCCAAGTTATGAAAAACGACGATTACATTTCTCCTTCACTGAAAACCAGCGCCGCGCCCGCGCCCAAACATTTTGACATCACGCGCTTGCTCGTGTTGCGCGACCGTTTGCCGTGGTTCTGGTTCGCTTTCACCGTCGCGGTGTTGCTCCTTTCGGCCATTGACCGCTACCACATCATCTCGCAGTTCAAACAACGCGAGCGCGTCGTCATCATTGATCCGGCGGGCACTTACTATTTAAGCCCATTGCTCCAGTTCTCGGAAGCGAAGCAACTGCACGTTCAACAGGCAGAACTGGCGACAATGGCCTTCCTCGAACGCAACCCCAAGGACTTTGACAATCCCGATTTGCTGAAATTGTTATTTCTAAAAAATGCGTTCAATAAGGCGCAGGACGAGCGCATCAGCGAGGCGGTTGAATTTCGCGCCAAGCAGTTGCACCAAAAAGCCGAAATCGGCCGCATTGACATTCTGGCCACACGCGACAACGAAGTGCTGGCCAATGTGACCGGCCAGGTTATTCGCAGCGGCATCTTTCAAGCCAAGGCGTTCACCGAGGCGTTTCCGTTCACACTCCGGCTCCGTATGCTACGCAACCCCAACATGGCCTTGAATGGACGCTTCCCCACCGCCGTGGGCGACTTCAAATATGAAATCAACCGTTAAACTCCAAACATTCACCGTCACGGCATCACTCGCCGTCATGGTGTTGACCACTACTGTCGCCCTGGCGAGTTCATCCGCCATTCAACAAGCCTGGCTCGATGATAACGTGGTCGTGGCCGTGCCGGTCGCCACCAATCGCGTCACCACCATCAATTTTCCCGGCCCCATTGAGGCGATTGATGGCGCGGGTTTCACGGTGGACGGAAAAACGCCGGGCCAGTTTCAGTTGGCTCATGCCCAAGGCTCGGCGTTTCTCTCCGTGCGCGCCATTTCACCCAGGGCGGCGAGTAATTTGAACATCCGCTTGAACGGACACACCTACGTTTTTGAATTGTCCGTCAGCGACGCGCCCATGCTTTCGCTCAATATGCAAGCACTGCCAACGCCAGAGGAGGCAGGCGCAGGCCGCGCGCCCGATGTCAGTCCGCTGAAATTGCTTTCATTGCTCGACAAAGCCAAAGCGTTTCCACTTTTGAAGTCACAGCAACCCGAAAGCGTCGCCGATGTCGGTTTCACCACTTACGACGGCAAACCGCTCGTCAGCGATTTCAACGATTATCAAATCCAGATTGAACAGGCTTTTCGTTTCAACGCCGAGGACACGCTGGTCTTTCGTGTCGCCATCACCAACGAAACGGAGACGCCGTTGATTTATCAGCCGGACAGTTTCACCCTGCGGGCGGGCAACCGCCTCTATCCCCAATCCATCAGCGATGCCAGCGGCACAGTCTCGCCCAAAGGCCAAAGCATTGTTTATTTCGCCGTCACCGGCACGCCGGACGGCGGGCGGAACAACCTGTCCTTGAAAAATCAATTCACCGTGCTGGTGAACCGGCTGTCGCCGCCACCACCGCCGCCACCCGTGCATCCCATTCGTTCACCCAGAGGCCAGCCATGAAACCGCGCGATTTTCTCAATTTTCTCAAAACCAAGAGCGGCAAGCTCGTCGTCTTTGGCGCGCTGTTCGCCGGGGGATTGACCATTTTCAGCGTCATTCGCCAGCATCACACGGCTTCCGAAGTTGCGGCCACGCCCCTGGCCACCAACAGCGTCAGCGACAAACCGGAAGTGGTGCAAACCGTGATGCGCCCCATGCAGGTGTTTAATCCGCCACCACCCAAATCCACGCCGCCACCGGCGTCACCAGCGAATTCAACATCGGGTCTGCCCGCTTTCACAAATTCATCGCCGCAACCATTGCCCAATGTTCCGCCCCGCCAAACAGGGTCGCTGACTCCCATCAGCCTGTTTGCCGACAGCACGGCGGGCATGGTGCGCTCCAAAAAGCTGAGCGCCGTTTATGCGCCGTTCGGGCGGTTGATCCCGTGTGAAACGGTTATCACGGTGGACTCATCTTCCATGCAGACGCCCATCGTCGGCCTCGTCACCGAGAACATTTATTACGGCGGCAGGCTGATTATTCCGGCAGGCACGGAGATTCACGGCATGGCGCAGACCGACCGGGAGCGCGACCGCATCTCCACCAGCACCAGTTGGAAACTGGTCTGGCAGAACGGCGAAGAATTGCAGATAAAAGCCATTGCCCTAGACCGCGAGTTTGACAACAACACCAATCAGAGCGGTTGGGCGATCACGGATGGCAGCGCCGGGTTGCGCGGTGAAATCATCAAGTCCGACAACCTGGCCGACATCAAACTTTTTGCCGCCACGTTTCTTTCCGGCGCGGCCAGCGCCCTGACGGAAAAACAACAGACCGTCTTTGGCCCCATCAACAGCCCCACCCTCAACAACGCTCCGTTTGCGGGCGCGCAAGCCGTCCTGCAAACCTATGCGCAACAAATTTTGGACTCGATTCAAAAGAACGGGTTCTACGTCCGCGTGCCGAGCGGAAAGCAATTTTATCTCTACGTTCTGCAAACCGTTGACCGCGCCGATGCCTCGTTCGGCGGCGTGGGCTTCACCGATGAAACCGACGGCCAACCTACAACCACTCCCAAACGATGAAAGCATACCATCTCATTCCACTGATGTTTCTGACAGCGTGTTCCACCACGCCCAAGCTCACGTTGCGTCCGCAATCGCCGCCGCCAGCGGCGGATAATTCCGCCGTGCGTTATCCCGAAGTGCTGCACGCCTATCATTTTGGACGCTACGTTGATCCCAACGACGACATGGTGATGCACGAGCAACACGTCGTTTATCGCGTCGAGGAAAACACCCGTTGGAATCTGCATCCCGGTCCCGCTGGCGGCAGCCCCGTTTCACCCGCTCCGTCGCGCGACGCGGCGTTCAACCCTACGCCAGTCAATGATTCGGTGCTGGCCGAAGTCAACGCCCAAAAGCTGGCAACCGTTCAAATCATGGTGCAGGCACGAATTCTGTCCTCGGCCCTGGCGCAGTTTCAGACCGCATTGCAACAGACCAGAACCAATTTACAGGAAACGGCGGTGCTGCGAGCCGCAGTGATTCAAATGAAAAAGCGGCTGGACACGCTCGAAACGGCACAGCGCCAGTCGTCGCCGTCGTCGAATTTTCCGACCAATGAACCCACTGATTCGTTGGGTCCCTGAAAACACTTTGCTGGCGTGAGTGCGCTGGCAACTCAACCAAACATAAACAAATAATAAAAAACATCTCATTATATGAGCACAACAAAACTGAAACCAGCGCCCAATGGCGCAGCCGGCGCAACTGCGTCCAATGAACCACATACTTATCGCATCAACCCCGAAACGGAGGCGAAAATTGATAACTGGATTAAACAGAACCCCAAAGGTTGGGATTACATCAAGACCATGCCCCGTGACCGGCTCGAACGCACCGTCGTTTTGAACGATGTCCGCAAGATGGAAGCTCGCCAGCGCACCGAAACTGGCGTGATGCAGCAAATCAACAACGATCCCGTCCGCAAACAGGCGTATGACATTCTGACCAAGGATATGCCCGAAGAACGGCGCGAAGAAGTCATTCTCGGAATGGAGCGGGAAAAATGGCGCGCCAAACAAAAAACCCAAGGCCAGACACAAACCAGAAGGGAAGGTGTCAGTGTTTGACTGCCCGCCGTTGTCGGTCTGGCTTCGGCGATTGGAGTCCAGACCGACTTTATTAGACGGGACAAATCAGTTTTTCGTTACAACGGAAGGCACTCACACATGGGCATTAAAGATGCTAACAATGAATCTCTGCCCGTCACGCAGGGTTTCTATGCAGCCGCTTGTCCAATTTGGCGTTTGCTATGGCAAGTTTCTGGACGTTTTCATTCAGGAGCCAAGCAGTCTTCGTTGTCTTCATCGTCGTGTTCCCAGCGTAGGGAGAAAAACTCCAAACTGCCTTCGTGCTGGCTTTCGCGGCGGAAAAAAACCACGCGGAGGATGAGGAGGGTAGTGGGATGCAAAAAGAGAATGTCACAGGCCGCGGAATCGCCTATGTGCGTTCGGAGCAAAATTTGTCGCAGGAAACTCTGGCGGCGCGTCTTCAGTGTGACGGACTGGACTTCAGCCGCCAGATGCTGGCCAACATTGAAGTCGGACGAAAGAGGGTCGAGGACTGGATGCTTCCGTTTTTCCAGCGCGCTTTGGGTGTTCCCATCGTCCGGTTTTTCTCCCAGGAAGTTCGAGACCTTGATGCCAAGCTCGCCGCCGACGGTTCGCCTAAAATCCCGCTCACGAAATGCCAAAAGTTGACAAAAAGGCGACCGCCGATATAGATAATCAGTTGGAACTTTTTGGTTCCAACCGCACATACCATGAACATGCTGACCCAATACGGACGAATGGCCGAGAAACACTGGCGCGAACATTGCCCGAAACTGGTGCGCGACCTGGAGGCGAAAGGACAGTTGCACACGATGTTGCTGGAGGCCGAGGAGAAGACCAAGGACGAGATGATCGAGTTGACGCAGCAGTTCACCAAACAGGGGCTGACTCCGCAGCAGGCGCACGACCGCGCCTGGGAAATGGTGCGGGAGGAATACATCCTGCTGCCGCCCGAAATGGTGACGGGTTAGTCCTCAATCAAAATTGTTATCGGATTTCCCCCGCCGATGGCCTTGGCGCAGGCTCGCCAAAAGAAAAGTTCCGCACCAACCTGGCCGCGATAAAGCTGGTTCACAGGCTGCAAGCCGAAAACCAGCCAGCCAACCAAGAGGAAAAATCCGCGTTGGTGCGCTATGTCGGCTGGGGGGCGATGCCCCAGGTGTTCGACGTGGACAGCGCGAGCTGGCGCAAGGAACAAATCCAGCTTTCCGAAATCCTGTCCGACGAGGAACACCGCTCCGCCCGCGCCACCACCCTTAACGCCCATTATACCGCGCCGGTCGTCATTCAGGCCATGTATCAGGCCGCGCAACGGTTCGGCTTTCAAGGCGGCAACATCTTGGAACCGGCGTGCGGCATCGGCCATTTCATCGGCCTCATGCCGGAGGCGATGCTGAAAAACTCAGCCATCACCGGCATTGAAATTGATCCGCTGACGGCCCGGATTGCGAAGGCGCTTTATCCTGATGCCGACATCCGCGAGCAGCCGTTTGAAAAATCCAAACTTACGGACGAATCTTACAATCTCGCCATTTCCAATGTGCCGTTCGGGGATTATACCGTCCATGACCCGCGCTGGAACGATTACAAATTTTCCATCCACGATTACTTCTTTGCCGCCGCCTTGGACAAGGTGCGTCCGGGCGGGCTTCTCATGTTTGTCACGTCCCGGCACACACTGGACAAGCTCGATTCAACCTTGCGTGAAACGCTTTCCGGCAAAACCGAGTTCCTTGGCGCAATCCGTCTGCCCAATACGGCGTTCAAGAAAAATGCCGGCACGGAAGTGACCACCGACATCGTGATGCTCCGCAAACTGCGCGCCGGTGAATCACCGCGCGGCCCGGTTTGGAAAATAGCGACAGATTTTACCAATGACCGGCAGGAAAAGTTTTCCATCAACGAATACTTCGCCACCCATCCCGAAATGATGTTGGGCCAGATGCGGCTCGCCAGAGGAATGTATCGGGACGGTGAGCCGGTGCTGGTGCCGGACGACCGCGAGCTGGGTGAGGCGCTGGCACAGGCAGTTTCGCGGCTGCCCCAAAACATTTACGAAGCCCAAACCCAATCCGCCGGCGAAAAAGCTTTTGACCCGGCCATTCCCGCGCCGGATTACATCAAGCCCCATGCCTATTACATCCACGAGGATGGCCGGTTGTGTCTGAACGAGGATGATGTCCTGCAACCGTTGGACGATCTGCCGGTCGAAACGCGCTCGCGGATTCGGCGGCTGATTGCCGTGCGGGACGCGGTGCGGGATTGTATGCGCTCGCAGCTTGATGGCAGCGGTGAGGGGCAGGTTATCGAGGCGCGCGAGCAACTCA
>DATCBW010000150.1:0-28982 GCA_036511615.1 Verrucomicrobiia bacterium
GGATCAAAATCAAAGGCCGGATTCCCTGTGGGCGAGCGCGTTCGACACGCCGGCGCTGACGGCAAAACAAAATTTGGAACAGGCGGCGGAGATGGACCGGTTTCGCGCCTTGATGAATCCGGTTTCGCCAGCGGAAAATCCGGCCAGGCCGGCAGGTTTCCCAACGCCGGTGACGCCCGCGCTGGATCCGAATTTGGAGGTGCTGCTGCAAGATAATCCGGCGGGCCGTTCGTTCACGCCGTTGCAAAGCGTTGTCAGCCGGCCGACGGGCATCATGCCGTTGCCGGGCATCACGGGTTATCCCCAAAAACCCGAGAAGCCAAAGCCCGCAGTGCAGGCGCCGCCGTGGCTTTCGGGTGAGCCGCAGCCGTTCACGCCGCCACAGCGGGTGTTTTAATACTGCGAGGTGGTGACCAGAACCTGTTCGAGCGTGGTGATGCCATCGCGGGCGCGGTCGAGCGCGACCATGCGGAGGGTGCGCATTCCCTGATTGACGGCGAGCTTGCCCATTTCGCGCGTGCTGGAACGGGCGATGATGAGTTTGCGGATTTGATCCGTGATGGTCATGGCCTCGATCACCGCCATGCGTCCGACGTAACCGGAGGTTTTGCAACGGTCGCAGCCGCGTCCGCGGAATAGCTGCACGCCGTCGAACATGACCGGGTCAATGCCAAGGTCTTCAAACATTTTCGGCGGGTAGGTGACCGGTTCCTTGCAATGCGAACAGATGCGGCGCATGAGCCGTTGCGCGCAGGACAAAATGACCGAGGACGAAATCAAAAACGGTGCGATGCCCATGTCGTCCAGGCGCGCGATGGCGCCGGGCGCGTCATTGCAGTGCATCGTGGACAAAACCTGATGGCCGGTGAGCGCGGCCTCGATGGCGATTTCCGCCGTCTCGGTGTCGCGGATTTCCCCGATCATGATGATGTCCGGGTCCTGCCGCAAAATCGAGCGCAGCGCGTTGGCGAAGGTCAGGCCGATGTCTTTTTTCGTCGGCACCTGATTGATGCCGGGAATCTGAAATTCCACCGGGTCTTCGACGGTGACGATGTTCCACTGCGGGTTGTTGAGTTCATTCAACGCCGAGTAGAGCGTGGTCGTTTTCCCGGAGCCGGTCGGGCCGGTGACGAGAATCAATCCGTGCGGGGCGTCAATGGCGCCTTTGAACTGCTTGAACGTGTTCTCGTCCAGGCCGAGCTTGTCAATGCTCGCGGACAGATTGCTCTTGTCGAGCACGCGCAAAACGATTTTTTCGCCATGCACGGTCGGCAAAATCGAGACGCGCAAATCGAAATCCCGACCGCTCACCTTGACACGCATGCGTCCGTCCTGCGGCAGCCGGCGCTCGGCGATGTCGAGGTTGGACATGATCTTGAAACGCGACGCGAGCGCGAGCTGCATCTGTTTCGGCGGCGGCGTGGCGTCCAGCAGCACGCCGTCAATGCGGTAACGCAACCGCATCTGCTTCTCGAACGGTTCGAGATGCACGTCGCTCGCACGGTCTTTGATGGCCTGGAGCACGATGAGGTTCGCCAGCTTGATGACCGGCGCCTCTTCGCTGGAGGCGGCGAGCTGGTCAAGATTGACCTCCTCGACCGCTTCACGGACGGACTCAATGGTCTCATCCTCGCTGTCGGCCCGGTTCTTTACGTCCTGGATGATGTCCTCCATCGAACCGCCTTTGGCGGCGTCAATGGCATTTAGCTTTTCCGTGATGGATTTTTCGGAGGCGATCAGCGGCGCGATTTCCAGTTTCGTGATGCGCCGCACGTCGTCAATGGCCAGGACGTTCAGCGGATCGGCCATCGCGAGAAACAATTTATTGTCCAGCCGCGAAACCGGGACGACCTTGTGGTTGTGCGCCATGTCGCGCGGCACCAGTTCCACCACGTCGGACAGAATGTTCAAGCGCGCGAGATTGATCGGCGGGACGTTCAACACGCGGCCCATGCAGACGGCCAGGTCCTGGTCGCTGACGTATTGCTTGTCCTTGTCCACGATCAGCTTCACCAGGCGCGCGCCCTCTTTTTTCTGGCGTTCGAGCAGCTCCTCGATCTGGTTCGCGCTCAACAACCCGTCCTCGACGAGGGCGTCGGCGATGCGTTCGGCGAATGATTTGATTTTGGCCATGGTCAGCGGAACGCCTTGCGCAGGTTGGAGGTTAAGTCATTCGGCGTGGTGAGATACCACAGCAAACGGTGGGTGGTCGCCTCGGCGAGTTCCTTCGCCGCCTGCTGGTTGAACGGATTGGCCGTCGCAATGAGGATCGCCTTGCTCATCCGGTCAAACGGCAGCACGCACCAGCGGCGGCAGATTTCCGCCGGAAAGCCGCGCGCCAGATCCATGTCCACGTCGTAGCGCTCCAGCGGCAGATACGCCACGCGCGATTTGTCGGACAAAAGCCGCAACGATTTTTCGATCTGGCAAACCCCTTTTTCGTGCAGCGTCTGGATGAACGGCTCGATCACGTCCGTCGGCGGCGTGTTCAAATCCGCGTTGCGCCAGCACAGGTCGAAGTCGCCCGCCGTGATGAGTTTGCTTTCGACATAAATTTTATACAGCGTCTTGCGTCCGTCATCCACCTCCACCGTGGCCGCCGCCCGCACCTTGCGCCGGAGCATCGCCGTGTCTGATGCCGACGACAGCGCCGCCGATTCCGCCGTTGGCTGCACCACCGCGCTGCTCGCCTTGTCCTCGATCTGCTTCAGCGCCACGCGCACGTCATTGTCGTCGGGCCGCCGTTGCAGAACGGTTTCATATTCCAAAATCGCCGATGAAAGCTGTCCCTGCTGCAAATAAGCCTGCGCGATCCGCTTTGACGTGGTGACCACGTCATCTTCGCGTCCCAGCTTCGAATAGGCCTCCTTCAAAATTTCCAGCGACTGCGTGTCCGCCGGCTGCGACTGCACAATGACCTCGAACATCTCAATCGTCTGTTGCAATTGAGCTTCTTCACCTGGATTTAATGTCGCGGTTGCCATGCTAGGAAATCAGCAAATTCACTGCCAAATTAGAGCGTCGCCGCCGCCAAAGCAATCTAAAGAAAGATTTGCGGCATTTTTAACCACATCATAGCCCGCCGCCGGACTCCGGTTTTGTTCAAAATTCTTTTCAATCCGACTTTTGCTTTCCGCCCGCGCGGCTTCTTGGTAAAAAATTCCGCGTGGAGCCGCCCAAACCAACCATGACGCCCGCCACCGGCGAACGCCTCCTGCGTTTCGTCGGCGACAAAATTATTTTTCAAGTGCGCGTGGAAAATTCCGCCGCCCAAAAAAAATGGTCCGCGCGTCTGCGCACCAACCTCGGCCGCGCCGCCGCCCGCCGCCGCGAAATCATTTCTGCGCACGCCGGCCACGCGGTTGTCGCCAATTCTTCCTGGCGCGACGTGCCGATGCAAAAAACCGCCGATGGCTGGGACATCGAACTGCCGCTCGCCGAAGCCGGCTTTTTTCAGGCCAAGGCGTATCTGCTCGACGAGAAAAACTGGCAGCACTGGCCGGATGGTTCGGACGTCGGCATTTCTGTCCACCCAAATTTCGCGCGCACGGCAAACACCATTTACTGCGCCTTCACCCGATTGTTCGGTTCGACCAAAAATCTCGCCTCGACCGCCGCCGAGAAATTAGACGCGCAGCTCAAATCGCTCGAATCGTCCGGCTACGCCACGTTGCCGCCATCGGGAAAATTCCGCGACCTCACGCGCCAGTTGCCGTTCATCGTCAACCAGCTCGGCTGCCGCATCATTCATTTGCTGCCCGTGCATCCGACGCCCACAACCTATGCACGCTTCGGGCGCTTCGGCAGTCCCTACGCCGCGCTCGACTGGACTGCCGTGGATCCGGCGCTTGTGGAGTTCGACCAACGCACCACCGGCATTGACCAGTTCTGCGAACTCACCTACGCGGTGCATTCGCTCGGCGCACGCGTCTTCATTGACATCGTCATCAATCACACCGGCTGGGGTTCCCTCTTGCAGGAGAATCACCCGGAATTTTTTCTGAAAAATCCCGACGGCTCGTTCGCCAGCCCCGGCGCCTGGGGAAATGTCTGGGAAGATTTGGTGGAACTCGAACAGCACGACGTAAAACTTTGGGACCTCATCGCCGACTCGCTGCTGACGTGGTGCCGGCGCGGCGTGGACGGTTTCCGCTGTGACGCCGGCTACAAAATTCCCGTTCCGGCCTGGCAATATATTATTGCGCGCGTCCAGGACGAATTTGCTGAAACCATTTTTCTGCTCGAAGGACTCGGCGGTTCGTGGGAAGCCACCGAACTTTTGCTGACCGAAGGCGGAATGCAATGGGCGTATTCTGAACTGTTTCAAAATTATTCCGGCAAAGAAGTCGCGAGTTATCTCGACTACGCCAACCGCCAGAGCGGACGCATCGGCAGCTACGTCCATTATTCCGAAACGCACGATAACGACCGGCTCGCAAGCAGGACAGACGTCGCGCCTGTCTCTGTCTCAATAGAAATTGAAGACAGGCGCGACGCCTGTCCTGCTCCAAATCGCGCATGGTCACTCTTGCGAAATCGTCTTTGCGCGCTCACGAGTCCGGTCGGCGGCTTCGGTTTCACCTGCGGTGTCGAATGGCTGGCCGCCGAAAAAATCCGCGTCCACGGCAACACCGGGTTGAACTGGGACAGCACCGACAACATCGTTCCCGAACTCGCACAGCTCAACCGGGTCATCTCCGACCATCCATGTTTTTTTGACGGCGCAAAACTCACCCGCTTGAGCGCGCCCGACTCGCCCATTTACGCGCTGCTCCGCGAGTCGGCGGAAGGAAAAGATTTTCTCCTAGTTCTCGTCAACACCGACGCGGAAAAAGAAAACTCGATTGCGATTCCGAACTCCGAACTCCGAACTCCGAACTCCGAATTTGAATTGCTCGGCCAGCCGCTTCCGGAAATTTCCAGCGACGCGGACAAGATTGCTTTCACCCTTCCGCCCGGCGCTGTTTTTTGTCTCGCGCCCGCCGAAAAGCCCGCCGGTTTATGCGGCGACGATTACCGCCGCGCCCGCGCCCTGACCGCGTGGGCCTTGGAATCGCTGAACAAAATCATTCCCGCCGAAACCATTGACGGCCTCGATTGGCAGTGGCTGGCGGAACACGCTGGTCGTTCGCCGAAAAACTTTCTCGCCGCAGCCAGTGAATTCGCCGCCCGCAAAGCCAGAACGCCGCTCGCTGATTTGCTGTTTGAAGCGGACACCGGAAAAGTTTTCCCGCGCGTGGTTGAATGGACGTTGCTCGATGCCCGCCGCGTCACGCTCGTCCCGCCCGGCCACTGGCTGCTGCTCGAAGACTCCACACCGTTCCGCGCCGCTTTGAAAATGCAGAATGCAGAATGCAGAATGCAGAATGAAAGTCCGGCGACAATCCATGTTCAGTCCATTGCCGTCGGCGACCGCCACATCGCCAGTTTCGCCCCGCGCGGCTCGGCGGCGGAGGCTGAATTGATTTTGGAACGCTACGGCGCAACCTCGCAAAAAGTTTCGGCGTCCGTTCGTTTTCTTGCGCCCGAACCGCAAGCACCTTCAACCTTCAACCTTCAACCTTCGAGCTTGATCTTGCTGACCAACGGCATTGGCGGCATGGCGCGGCTGTGCGTTGACCTGGGCCGCGTGAACTCAAAATACGACTGCGCGCTCGGCGCGAATTTGAATCCGACCGTTCCCGTTGACCGCCACGTTTTTGTCAAGCGCATCCGCGTCTGGGTCAACGCCGACGGTTTTCTCTCGCCGCTTGATTTCAAAAACCTCGCGTCGTTTCAGGCCGGCTCGCCCGCCGTCTGGAATTTCGTGGCCAACGCGGGCGACGGCCGCACAGTCGAAATTCAGATGAGCGCGGAGATGCTCGACGGCAAAAACACGACGGTTTTTCAATTCAGACGGCCCACAGAAAAACTGGCCCGCGGCAAGCAGTTGCCTGCCGGCGCCGATGTGCGCGTGACCGTTCGCGCGGACATTGAGGACCGGAATTTTCATTGCGAGACGAAGCGGAATGGCGGCGTGGAATTTCATTTCGCGTCGAACACGCGGGAAATTAAAAATTCAATTGCCGCGTCAAAATGGGGTGAAGGCTGGAAACTAAAAATGAAGAACTGCACCGGTTTTGAATTTACGCCGGCGGGCGACCGCCAGCTCCGCGTGTTTGCCGACGCGGGCGAATATCATCCGCAGCCGGAATGGTGCGAGAACATTCCGCATCCCGTCGAGCAGATGCGCGGGCAGGTCTGCAGCGGCGATGCTTACAGTCCCGGCTGGTTTGAATTGCCCTTGCCGAAAGGCGAAAACGTCACGCTCGTCGCCACGGCGGAAACCGAAAGCGCCGCCGATGTTTTGTCGAAAGTATTCTTCCATCCAAACGATGCCGGCACCACGTTTGTGTCCCAGCTTGTCCGCGCCGCCAAGCAATTCGTCGTGCGCCGCGATGAAGGCAAGACGGTCATCGCCGGTTATCCGTGGTTTTTGGACTGGGGCCGCGACTCGCTGATTTGCGCATATGGACTGCTCGCCGCCGGGATGGTTGATGAGGTGAAGCAACTGCTCCTCACCTTCGCCAAATTTGAAAAGGACGGCACGCTGCCCAACACGATTCATGGCAATGACGTCTCCAATCGCGACACTTCGGATGCGCCCTTGTGGTTCGCCGTCGTCTGTGAGGAGTTTGCTGAAGTTAAAAATCCAAAACCCGGCAGGAGACGAGGTGACGAGTCTCAAACTAAAAAAGAATTGGAGACTCCTCGCGTCGTCTCCTACGCAGAAAATTTCTACTCCACGCCCGTGGATGAAAACGCCCGCACCGTCCGCGACGTGCTGGCGAGCATCGCGGAAAATTATGCCAAAGGCACGCCGAACGGCATTCGCATGGACGCCGATTCCGCGCTCATCTGGAGTCCGAGCCATTTCACTTGGATGGACACGAATTATCCCGCCGGCACGCCGCGCGAGGGTTATCCGGTTGAAATCCAAGTCCTGTGGATCCGGCTGCTGCGGCAATTGGAAAAAATTTCTGCGCCCGCCGGGCAAAAAAAATGGCGCGACCTCGCCAACCACGCGACGGCTTCATTTGAAAAATTGTTCTGGCTCAAAGACAAAGGCTGGTTCGCCGACGTGCTGATCGCCAAATCAAATGTCATCGCGCGCGACGCGGCACCGAGCGACGCGTTGCGGAGCAACTGTCTGTTCGCCGTCAGCCTCGGATTGATTTCCGGCGAGCGCGCGAAACGCTGTGTCGCTGCGGCGCAGAAATATCTCGTCGTGCCCGGCGCGCTGCGTTCGCTCGCGCCGCTGCCCGTTTCCGTTCCGCTGGCGATTTATCGCGACGGCCAGTTGATCAACAATCCGCCAGAACCATATTGGCCGCGCTACGAAGGCGACGAGGACACGCGCCGCAAACCGGCGTATCACAACGGCACGGCGTGGACGTGGACGTTCCCGGTCTTTTGCGAGGCACTGGCGGCGGCTTGGGATTTTTCGCCGGAAGCGGTTGCGGCGGCGAAAAGTTATCTGGGCAGCTCGGAAAAAATCCTGAACGAAGGCTGCCTCGGCCAGATTCCCGAAATCCTCGACGGCGACGCCCCCCACACGCAGCGCGGCTGCGACGCGCAGGCATGGGGCGTAACGGAAAACTTGCGCGTCTGGAAATTATTGTCAGAAAAGTAGGAGACGACGTAAGGAGTCTCTGATTAAAAAATTGAAGTGAGTCTCGTTACCTCGACTCCTACAAAGATTTATCGCGTGGCAGACACCGGACGCAATTGAGTCGCAGAGCGACAACTGGAAATTAGCCTCCACAACTTGCCGGATTGGCCGTCTAAAATGAAATCGTCCTGAAGGGACGATGGAAAGTGTATTTCCAGACTCCGTTGTCCTGCTAGGACACACAAAAAATCGATAAATCCAGCCGCTTCGTAGCTGGCTAGTTTCCATGCGTCGCTCCGCGATAATTTTCATCCGCCGAACGCGGAGTATTTCTTCACGCCGCGCCGCCACATGAAGCGCGCGAACCAGTATGCCAGCAGCACCCAGAAGAATTGCACCGCCAGCCCGTGCCACAAATCCGCGCCGGCAATCTTGCCCATGTAGAGGCCGATGGGAAAATACATTTGATACGGAAACGGCGTGAGAAAAAGAATCTGCTTCACCAGCGGCGGCAGGATGTCGAGCGGAAACAAATGGCCGCTGGCGAGGTATTCAAAGGCGAACAGGATGAAGATGAACGTGGAGATTTCCAGCAGCCAGAACGCGAGCATGGCCATCGCGTAGGAGATGAAGAATTGCAGCAGCGCGGTCAGCACGAGCGACACGGGGAAAAGGAGCAGCGCGGTTTCGCTCGCGGGCGCGACGCAGTAATGGCGGTAGCAGAAAATGAAAATGCCCAGCGGCACGGCCGCCATGGCGACGAACGCGATGCGCCCGGAAACGAACAGGCACAGGCGATACCAGAGATAATCCACCGGCTTGAGCAGGAACTGGCTGATGGCGCCTTCGCGGATGTCGGTGGCGATCTGCCAGTCGTCCTCGTTGACCGCCGTGAGCACGTCCACCACGGCGACGAGGATGTAATAAAAAATCATCTGCGCCTGCGAAAAGCCGTTGCCTTCACTGGTGCCGCTGTGGCCGGCATAAATCGTCCGCCACAGCGAGAGCATGGCGAAGAGCGGGATGAAGCTGAACAGCGTCCGCGTGAGATAATTGACGCGGTATTGCAGATTGTTTTGCAGGCCGATGCCGATGACGTGCAGATATTTTTTCATCGGCCCGGAAAGGCTTACTGGTTTTCCGCCGCGAGAAAGCGTTCCGCGTCAATCGCCGCCGCGCAGCCCGCGCCCGCCGCCGTGACGGCCTGCCGATAAACATGGTCGGCACAGTCGCCCGCGACGAACACGCCGGGGATGTTGGTCGTCGTGCCGCCGGGTTGCGGAACGATGAAACCGTTTTCGTCCGTGGTGATTTTGCCCTTGAACAATTCCGTGTTCGGCAGATGGCCGATGGCGATGAACACGCCGGCACATGGCAGAACGGATTCCGCGCCGGTCTTGAGATTTTTCAGTTTCACGGCGGTAACTTTGTCCTGCTTCACGTCGAGAATTTCCGTCACGGCGGAATCCCAAATCGGTTTGATGGTTTTGTGCGCGTGAACGCGCTCGGCCATGATTTTCGACGCGCGCAAACTGTCACGGCGATGCACGAGATAAACTTCCGAGCCGAAGCGCGTCAGGTAAAGCGCCTCCTCGCACGCGGAATCGCCGCCGCCCACGACAACGAGCGGCTGGTTGCGGAACGCGGGCAATGCGCCATCGCACGTCGCGCAGTAAGTCGTGCCTTTGGTCTCCAGTTCGTGTTCGCCCGGCACCCCAAGATGTTTGTGGCTCGCGCCGGTGGCGATGATAACGGTCTCCGCTACGACGTTCTTGCCATCCACAGTAAGATTGAACGGGCGCTGGGAAAAATCCACGGCCTCGACGACGCCGAAACTGGTTTTCGCGCCGAAGCGTTCGGCCTGTTTCTGCATCCGCGTCATCAGTTCGTAGCCGTCCACACCGTCGGGAAAGCCGGGGAAATTTTCCACGATGCTCGTGGTGGTGAGCAGTCCGCCGGGTTGTTTGCCGGTGAGCACGAGCGGCGTGAGCTGCGCGCGGGCCGTGTAAAGCGCCGCCGTCCAGCCCGCCGGGCCGGAACCGATGATGACAACTTTTTCCATAGGACGCGAAAGTTAGTCTGCATGGGCGAAACTTGCAAGTTCACGCGCGGCGAACGAAAAGTATTTTGAAATTTATTTCCGCCTTCACGTCCGCTTAAGGTTGGGTCGGGTAGAGTGACGGCGTAACAAAGATTCACACTCGAAACAAAACAACGCAAAACTATGAAAACAAAACTGACAATCCTCGCGCTGGCGTTTGGCGCTTCAACGTGCCTAGTCTCGGCGCAAGACGGCCCGCCGCCGTCCGACAACCAACAGCCTCCGCCACGCGAAGGCGGCCCCGGCGCTCCCGGCGGATTTCATCTGCTGCCGCCGCGCGCGCAGGAACAACTCCAACTGACTGACGATCAACTGAAACAGATCGCCGCCCTCGAAACCGAGACGAAGGCGAAGCTGGGAAAAATCCTCACCCCCGAACAGATGGATCAGTTGAATAACATGCGCCCGCCCATGCGCCAAGGCGGACCGGGTGGTCCGCCTAATGGTCCCCAGTTGCGCGGTGGCCCCGGCGGTCCCGGTGGACAACCTGGCCCTTACGGCCCAAATCGTCGCGGCAACGGCCCGCCCAATGGTTACGGCAACAACATGCCGCCCGGGCCGCCGCAAGGTGACGGCGAAGATAATAATCCTCCGCCCGGTCCGCCTCCAGACGGCAACTGAAAATCTTCCGTTCGAGTGAACGGCAAGGCGGCGGACTGACACGAACTCCGGGTGTGAAGCCGGTCCGCCGCTCTTTTTTTGGTTGCCAGTTGAAGTTGAAAATTCGTTTGCCGTCAAATCACTTGGCCGCCAGCGAACGCACGGTCAAAATTCCCGTGACAATGGCGATGGAACCGCAAATCAAATACGGCAGCATGGCAACATGAAAGTAAAGTGAGGCGGCAAACAGGGGGCCGACAATGCGCGCGAAGCTGCCCGCGCTTTGGGCGACGCCGAGGGTCGCGCCTTGTTCGTTCGCCGGCGTGAGGTTGGACAACATTCCGAACACCGGCGCGCGCGACAGGCTGGAGCCGACCGACAACAGCACGAGCAGGCCGAGCATTTCAATCCACGGCGCATCCGCGAGGCGCAGCACCGCAGACCAGCGCAACGGGCCGCTGCCATGAACAAAGGGCAGCAGCGCGAGGCTTATCCCGGTCATCAGCAGGCTGGCGCAGATTAATTTCGGCTCGCCAAACATTTTCACCAGCCGGCCAATCGCGCCGCCCTGGACAAAGGCGGAAATCAGGCCGCAAAAGACAAACAGCCAGATGACGGTCGTTGCCGGCGCAGTGACGTCCACGGCGAGGCCAAGTTTGAAATTGTCGTTGACTAGCAACGGCAGGGTGCTCTCAAAACAACTGAAGGTGAACGTGGCCAGGAAGAAAATCAAAATGAGCAGGCCGATTTTCGGCTGCGACAACGTGTGACCCCATTGCGCAAAACGCGGACGGCGGGTGGCCGGGTTGGCGTCCGGTTTCCAGCTTTCAACCAGAATGAAAAAGGCCAGGATGAAATTCAGCGCGCACAGCGCCGCCGCCGCCCAGCCGGGACCGGTTGCGCCGAAAAATTTCAGCATGACGCCGCCGATGGCCGGGCCGAAAATGAACCCCAGCCCGAAGGCCATGCCGATGAGACCCATTCTTTTGGAACGATCCTCCGGCTTGGAAATATCGGCGATGTAAGCCTGGGCGACGGTGATGTTGCCGCCGCACGCGCCCGCGAAAAGGCGCGAAATGAGCAGCGTCCAGAGCGCGACGGCGTGGTTTTCAAAACCGGAACCAATCGCAAAAATCGCATACGAAAGCGCCGCACACGCGGTGCTGATGAGCAGAATCGGCCGGCGGCCGTGGTGGTCGGAAAGCTTGCCCCAGATGGGCGCGAAGATGAACTGCATCGCGGAGAACGAGGCGATGATGGCGCCGATGAGCCAGCCGCCCGCGCCGTAATGCCGGCTGTAAAGCGGCACCAGCGGCACGACGATGCCGAAGCCGATGAGGTCAATGAAGACCGTGAGAAAAATGACGAGCAGAGATGGTTTGCGATTCATGTTTCAATAAGCTTGTCGCTGGTCATGTGTCCTTGTCCCGGTTGAAGCCGATTCGCTGGCGCGGTGATTCGGGCGGCGGCGCAAGTAATGGCTGCAATTTTGTCCAGATGGCGCGCAAGGCGTGGTCATGTTCCAGCAGTGTTCGGTCAATTTCCGCCAGCCGTTTGAGAATCGCCGCGTTTGCGGCCAGGTGCTCGCGCATTTGCAGAAATGCCCGCACCACATACACGCTCATCGTGACCGCTTGCGGGCTGTTCAAGACGATTGCCGCCATGATCGCGCCGTGTTCGGTGAAGGCAAACGGCAGTTTGGGAGAAAACTTGAGCCGGACGAGGTGGTCGCAATTTGCGACCACCTCCGCTTTTTCCCTGGCGTTCAATTGAAAATAAAAATCTTCCGGGAAACGATCCGCATTCCGTTTCACCTGTTCATTCAGACGCTTGGTGGGCACGCCGTAAATTTCCGCCAGATCCAAATCCAGCAGCACTTTGCTGCCCCGAATCGTCAGGATCAGGGACTCAAGCGGTTTTTTGCGTTTCATGTTTGTGCCGAGGATGAAGTTAGATTGTTGGAGTCAGAATTGACAGGATTTTCAGAATGAAACTTTTAGCAACATACGCAAAACGTGCATGAACTTGAAACTTGCTGGTATTCTGATTTTACTCAATCTTACGTTCTTTCTATGGAACAAGGCGACAATCAGAATGATCTCTTAAAGTTGTTTGAAAGCGCGTGGCTGTCCAGCCCGTCGGCAAATAGGTGCTATGCAAAAGTAATCGAAGAAAAACTTCTAATTGCATATTCTCGCAGTGAAGCAAACAAATTGGCCGGACATTATTTCAATTGCCGTGTAGTTGGGAACAAGCTTGTGTGTCGTTTTGAACGCTTTGACCCCTACGCAGCCGGTGTTTTATTCCTCAAGCTCGGCCCGAACCGCACGCTAAAAGGTGGCTGGTGGTTAAATAAAAATATTCCCAAGGCGATCCAGGATGATATTTCTCAAATTTCCGACGATCTTCCGGGAATGGTTCGTAGCGTTTGGGTTCCCATGCCAAAAGCAAAAATTCCAGCATGGGCAAAAGAATATTTTCTTAAAGACTCATCTGATTGAAAAAAACCCTGCGCCGGTTTGTTAAGAATGTGTTATCAAAATTGGATAACTCTGGTTTGTCACGGCTGGATATTTTACGTTTCATGATTCGATGATTGATTCCGTTTCTGAACACGCAGGAGCTGGCGCTGACTTGAAGAAGACGCGCCGCCAAAAATCTCTCGCCCAGCGTGGCGCGGCCACGCTCGACCGTTTGCCGCCGCATGATTTGGAAACCGAACAAGGCGTGCTCGGTTGCTGCCTGCTTTCGCCGAACGAAAGCCTCGGCGAGTGCGTGGAAAAATTGAAAGACGACGGCAAGGAGGCATTTTACGATCTTCGTCACCAGACGATTTATGAAACGTTGTCCACGATGTTCAATGCGCGTGCGCCGATTGATCTGATCACGGTGCAGCAGAATTTGAAGGACCGCCAGCTCTTGGAACAAATCGGCGGCATCGTCTATTTAAGCCAGCTGCAGGACGCCGTTCCCAGCGCGGCAAATCTTTCTTATTATCTGGAAAAATTGCGCGAAAAATTCCTTTTGCGGCGGATGATTCAAACTTGCAGCGGCGTGGTCGGGCGGATTTACGATTACGAGGGCGAAGTGGACCAGTTGCTGGACGAAGTGGAGAAGGAAGTGTTGCGCGTCAACGAGTCGCGCGTGCAGAGCACGGTGCAGGGCGTGAAGGAACTGGTGAACCACGCCATCGGCACGATTGAGCATTTTTTCAACCGCAAGGGCGAGTTGAGCGGCATCGCCTCTGGCTTTCAGGATTTGGACAAGATGACGGACGGGTTTCACGGCGGCGAAATGATCGTCATCGCGGCGCGGCCGAGCATGGGCAAAACGTCGCTGGCCATGAACATCGCGGAGCACGTCGCGCTGGAATTGAAACTGCCGGTGGCCGTGTTCAGCCTGGAAATGAGCGCGGAGTCGCTGATCTTGCGCATGATGTGTTCGCTCGCGCGCGTGAACCTGCGGAACATCCGCGACGGCTTCATGAGCGAGGCGGATTTTCCGAAATTGAACAGCGCCGCCGGACGTCTGGCGGGCGCGAAACTGTTCATTGACGCGACGGCGGGGCTTTCGGTTTTGCAGTTGCGGGCGCGGGCGCGGCGGATGGCGCAGCAGCATGGCATCAAGCTGTTTGTCGTTGACTATTTGCAGTTGCTCCATTCTACTGCGCGGCGTTCACAAGAGAACCGCCAGCAGGAAATCGCCGAAATCTCCAGCGGCATCAAGGCGCTGGCGAAGGAATTGAACGTGCCGGTGATTGTGCTGTCACAGTTGAACCGCGAACTGGAGAAGGACAAGAGCCGCAAGCCCCGGCTGTCCGACCTGCGCGAGTCGGGCGCGATTGAGCAGGACGCCGACCTGGTCGGCCTGCTTTACAAGCCCAATTCGGGCGACGATGACGACGGCGCGGCGGCGGAAGAGAGCGACGGCCTGGCGGTGAATTTTTTGATCGCCAAGCAGCGCAACGGCCCGACGGGCGATGTGAATTTGACATTCTTGAAACCATACACACGATTTGAAAGCGCAGCAAAATTCAGCCCGGAAGACGTGCCGGAAGGCCGTTAAAGCGAGATCCATCATCCGACCTCTGGGGGTTTCACTGCTGCTGGGCAGCGCGGCCGCCGCGTGGGCGCAGAGCGACGCCGGACCGAAGATTGACCGGGTGGACATCAAATTCGTCGGGCCGGCATCCATCAGCGAAGACCTCATCCGCTCGAACATCAAGCTCAAGGCCGGCGCGACCTACCTGCCGGGACTGACGGAAGATGACGTGCATTCGCTTTACGGCACGGGACAATTTTACAACATCCGGGTTTCCAGGGATTATGCCGACGACGGCGGCGTGATTTTGATCTACAACGTGCAGGCGCGTCCGCGCATCACGGAAATCAAAATCGAGGGCAACAAGAAAATTTCCGACTCCAAGCTGAAGAAGAAAATCACCGTCAAGGTCGGTGAAGCGCTGGACGAGCAGAAGCTGTTCACCGACGTGCAGGAGATGAAAAAACTGTATGAAAAGAACGGCCTCTCCGACACGCAGGTGAAATATGTCCTGAACATTGAAGAAGCCACCGGCCACGGCTCGGTCACTTTTCACATTGACGAAGCGCCCAAGGTCAAAATCGAGGAAGTGGACTTCATCGGCGCGAAGGCGTTTTCACAAAAGGAGCTGCGCCACGAAATCAAGACCCGGCGGCGCTGGATGTTTTCCTGGCTGACGGGCAGCGGCTATTTCAAGCAGGACGATTTTGACGCCGACCGCGACACGCTGGCCGATTTTTACCACAGCAAAGGCTATCTGGATTTTGCCGTCTCGGACGTGAAGCTGGAGCATCCCACGCCGAGCACGCTGGACGTGAAGTATTACATCTTTGAAGGCAAACAATACAAGGTCGGCTCGGTCAAAATCACCGGCAGCAAAATTTTCACCGACGCGGAAATCACCAAGGGGTTGGAGGACATCCACGATTTTGAACATCTCAAGGCCAAGCTCGGCCCCAACGGCCTGCCGATGGACGCGGGCGACACGTTCACGCCTGCGGGCTTGAACGCGGACACGGAGGCCATCCAGGATTTTTACGGCAGCCGCGGATACATTGAAATTGCGCAGGGCGAGGCGCTCCGCGTCCTGCCGGTGCCGAACCTGGACACCGGCACGATGGATCTGGAATATAAAATTGGCGACGCCGAGAAAACCTACGTCCAAAAAATCGAGATCCACGGCAACCTCAAGACCAAGGACAAGGTGATCCGCCGGGAACTGGCCATCTCTCCCGGCGACGTGCTCGACATGGTGCGCGTCAAGATCAGCAAACAGCGTCTGGAAGGCTTGCAGTATTTTGACAAGGTGGACATGTCGCCGGAACCCACCGACCCGCCGATTTCCGGCCGGGAAAATCTCATCGTCAACGTCCAGGAAGAAAACACCGGCAGCATGAGCGTCGGGGCGGGTTTCAGTTCCGTGGACTCGCTCGTCGGCTACGGCGAAATCTCGCAGGGCAATTTCGACCTGTTTCATCCGCCGCACTTCACCGGGGCCGGCCAGAAAATCCGGTTGAAGGTTCAGCTCGGCACGCGCCGCCAGGACTACGAGCTTTCCTTTGTCGAACCGTGGTTCCTCAACCGCAAACTGTCGCTGGGAGTTGACCTTTACCGGCACGCCCTTAATTTCGAAAGCCCCAACAACATTTTCGACGAGACCCGCACCGGTGCCAGGATCAGCCTCACCCGGGCGCTGCCCCGCCCGGTTATGCTGGACAAGATCATGGGCCCAGGCGATCTGACCGCCGGCATCAATTACACGCTCGAAGACGTGGGCATTGATTTGAACAGCGGCTGGCACGGGTTTGAAGACACTCTGCCCGTCCCCGGCGTCCCGAACGTTCCGAACTCAATCCTGTCCGAAACCGGCGATCATCTTTATCAACGCCTGGGCGGATCGCTTGCCTACGACACGCGCAACAGCGTGCAACTGCCCAACCACGGCCAGCGCACCGAACTCACCTCCGAGTTCGATTCCGAATTCAGCACCGGCGACAAGATGTATTACAAGGTGGAATTGCACAGCGACTGGTTTTTCCCCGGCTTCCTCCACGGCCATGTCATTGAGGCCGGCGGACGCGCCGGCATCGCCGACGGCATCTCCGGCGGCGACGTGCCGTTTTACGACCGTTATTATCTGGGCGGCCTGTATTCTTTGCGCGGCTTCAAATTCCGCGACATTGCGCCGCGTGACCAGAACCTCTCCGCCGACCCGTCCGGAGGCACCTACTTCAACGAGCCAACCGGCGGCGACACCTACTGGTTTGGTTCGCTGGAATACAGCATACCCATTTTTGAAAAGGACTCCGGCCCCAGCGTCCGCTTCGCGTTGTTCTACGACATCGGCGCGGTGGACGCTTCCGCCTACACCTTCGGCACCAGTTACAGCGACGACTGGGGGCTGGGCCTGCGGCTGAACATCCCGCACCTCGGCCCGCTGCGGCTCGACTACGGCATCCCCATCAACCACGACCGTTTCAACGGCAGCAGCGGCCAGTTCCAGTTCGGTGTCGGTTATACCCGTGAATTTTAAGATGAAACTTTTTCCGAAAAGATTTATTGCCGCCAGCCTGGCTCTGGCCGCTGCGGCTCTAACCGTGCGGGCGCAGACCGCGCTGAACCTTGGCAACCTCCCGTTGTGGTTTGAAGCCGGCCACAGCCAGACCGGCGACACGCAGTTTGTCGCGCGCGGACGCGACTCGGCGTTTTCCATCTCCCAGGACGGCGCGGAAATTGCCCTTCGCCAGCCCGACGGCAAAACGGCGGCAGTTCGGTTGAGTTTCGTCGGAGCAAAGTCCCTGCCCGTAATTTCCGGTGCGGGCGAGCTGGCCGGCAAGATCAATTACTTCATCGGCAGCGACCAGACGCGCTGGCAGTCCGGCCTGCCGACATTCGGCAAAGTCCGCCTCGAAAACATTTATCCCGGAGTCAATGTCGTCTATTACGGCAACCAGCAGCGTCTCGAATATGATTTCGACCTCGCGGCGGATGTGAACCCGGACACGGTGGCCATTCACTTTGACGGCGCGGATAAAGTTTCTGTGAATTCGCAGGGCGAACTGGTCGTCGAACTCAACGGCGGCAAAATCATCCAGCACGAGCCGGTGGCTTATCAGATTTCCGCCGGCGTGCGGCATGAAGTCCAAGCCGGCTACAAATTGCTGGATGCACACACCGTGAAGTTCGCCATTGAAAATTATGATCACAGCCTGCCGCTGGTGATTGACCCGATCTTGAGTTTTTCCACTTTTTTCGGCGGCAATTACGGGGAAGCCGGCTGGGCGATTGCATTGGATGGCGACGGCGACATTTTTGTGGCCGGACAGACTTTGTCCACCGGGGTTTCCAATAATGTTCCATTTTCGACCCCAAATGCCGCCTATCCAAATTTCAGCGGCGGCAGCCAGCTTGGTGATGCCTTCGTGGCCAAGTTCGATAATTTGGGAACCAATCTCCTTTACTGCACTTACCTTGGCGGCAGCTTGGATGACATTGCCAACGCGCTGGCAGTGGATGCCGCCGGTCATGCCTATGTGGCCGGTTTTACCGACTCGCCGAATTTTCCGGTCAAAAACCCGGTCGCCTACGGCACGTTCAGCGGCGCGGCCATCAATGGCGTGGTGGACCACAACGTCGGTCATTACCCCGTGGACGCCTTCGTGTCGGAACTGGACACCAACGGCGCCAGCCTGATTTATTCCACCTATCTCGGCGGCGCGGGCGCGGATGCCGCCAACGGCATCGCGCTGGATTCAGCCGGCGATGCGTTCGTCACCGGGTTCACCTACTCGGCCAATTTTCCAACCACTGCAGACGCGCTTTACCCGCAACTTCGTTGCACAAACAATTTTTATGTGAATGCCAACGCCTTCGTGGCCGAGATTCCCGCCGGTGGAAACGGTTTGAACTACTCAACCTATCTTGGCGGCTCTAATTACGATGTGGGAACGGCGATCGCCTTCAACAATGGAAACGTGCTGGTGGCCGGCTACACGATCTCGACCAGCTTTCCGTGGACCAATGGCCTGGCAGCCTGCCAATACCTGAACGGCTCAAACTATCTGAACAGTGCCGCGCCGGACGCGTTCGTCACCGGGTTTGCCACCGCCGGGACGAATCTTGCCCTGCTCTATTCTACGTTTCTGGGCAGCTCAAACTCCGACCAGGCAACGGGCATCGCCGCCGACGCCGCCGGCAACGCCTATGTTGTCGGCTGGACCACCTCGACCAATTTTCCCAGCACGACCAGCGGCCTCCAGATTTCGTCATTCGTGCATACGAACCAGCTCATTTACGCCGCAGTGACAAACGCCTTCCTGACACAGGTGAAATGGAATGGTGCCGGCAACAACGTGTCCCTCGGTTATTCGCAGATTTTTGGCGGACGCGGCCTGGACCGGGCCAACGGCGTGGCGCTGGACGCGGCGGGAAATGTCTTCATCGTCGGGTCGGCCACCTCCACCAACATCCCGACGACCGGCGGCGACCTCGTCGGCTCGCTGCGCGCGACCAATTCCGGGGCCAGCGACGTGTTCGTCACCGTTTTCAAATCGGATTTTTCCTCGCTCCTCTATTCGACCTATCTGGGCGGGAAGGCTGATGATTTCGGTTACGGCATCGCCGTTGACGCGGCGGGCAGCGCTTACATCACCGGGCAGACGGTCAAAACGTCATCTTCCAACCAGACGAACTTTCCGGCCTTTAACGCCCGGCAGACGGTCATTGATGGCGTCAACGATGTTTTTCTGGCCAAAATTCTCATGGCTTCAACGCCGCCGCTGTCCGCCCAGCCGGCCGGCGCAAACATCCTGGTGACGTGGCCGACCGTCGGCCAGGCGACGCCCGAATTCCTGACGCTGGAAACCAGCACCAACCTGGTTTCCACCAACTGGACGTTGATCTCGCAGGTGCCGGTGCTGACCAACGGCAATTACACGCTCACGTTTGATCCCACCAATCCCGCACAGTTTTTCCGCTTCCACAAATTTTAGGCGGACGGCATTTTTTGCTGACATCGGCGGCATTTTCTGCTTTCCTGTTCAACCATGAAAAAAATAATTTTAATCATCGTTACCGCCTCGATTCTGGCGGTCACTCTTTCCGCGCCGGCGCAGACCAAGATCGCCACCGTGGACGTGAAGAAACTGTTCAACGGCTATATAAAGACCAAGCAGGCGCAGGCCGCGCTCGACAAGCAGAAGGCTGATCTGCTCAAGGAGATCAAGGACATGTCCGACGGTCTCGACAAGGCCAAGGCCGATTATCGAAAACTTTTGGATCAGGCCAGCGACCAGGCCCTTTCCGCCGATGAACGCGCCAAACGCCAGCAGGCCGCTTCTGACAAAGCCAGGGAGATCAATAATTCGCAGGCCGACCTTCAGCAGCGTCAGCGGCAGGCGGACACGCAGTATTCCGACCAGGGCCAGCGCATGATTTCCAATCTTTATGCGGAAATCCAAAAAAAGGTGGCAGCCAAGGCCAAGGCTGACGGCTACACGCTCGTGCTTAATTCCGCGACGACCGAGGTGGTCGTTTATTCCGATCCCCAGGTTGACATCACTGCGGCGGTGCTCGCTCAACTCAACGCCGGCTTGCCGATTGACACGACCCCGGCGCCGGTTTCCATGCTGAACATCAGCACCAATGCACCGTAAGCACGCGTTGACCCAAAATAGAAGCAGCTCGACCTTGTCCTCGGCTGCAAAAAAGCCCGTGGTTCCTGCGTTAAACCGTGGTCAATGCGCGTCGAATCGGCACCGGATGGTGACGTGGTGCGCGCGAGAGGACTTGAACCTCCAATCCTTGCGGAACCAGATCCTAAGTCTGGCGTGTCTGCCATTCCACCACGCGCGCATCCGTTAATTAAGCATTTTCAGATGATTGAGCTTCCGATTTGACGATGTGCCACTTCAGGCGTGGCAACACAAGCAAAGGTCTTTGATGGCCGCCCGGCAAAAACGTGAAAGACCCATTGCTGCCAGGCAATTCCAAGCACCCGAACCCTATCAAAAGGCCCTGCACCGGCGCAAGCGGCCAATTCGCGGCCCGTGAATTCGCGGCAATGGCAGGCGACCATTGGTGCGGACGGGGCTGCGTCAAGCTGCGTCCATTCCGAATTTGCCCCGAAATTATCATTGCCCGTGTGCGCGGTTTGCTTTAGCAATGGGTAAAGTTTAACAAAGGAAAATTATGACTGCAGGAATTATTGCATTGGTGGTGCTGGGCGGTTTGGTGGCGCTGGCCATCATCGTGGCCATGATGGTGGTGGGCGTCTATAACAAGCTCGTCACGATGCGCAACCGCTACAAAAACGCCTACGCGCAGATTGACGTGCAGCTCAAGCGCCGCTACGACCTGATTCCGAACCTGGTCGAGACGGCGAAAGGCTACATGGCGCACGAACGCGGCACGCTGGAAGCGGTGACGGCGGCGCGCAACATCGCCTACGCCGCGTCGAAAGCCGCCGCCGCCAATCCCGGCGACGCGAGCGCGATGAAAAATCTGACCGCCGCCGAAACCGGACTCGGCGGCACGTTGAGCCGCCTGATGATGGTTTCCGAGGCGTATCCCGACTTGAAGGCGAACCAGAACATGATGCAGCTCACCGAGGAACTGACCTCGACGGAAAACAAAATCTCCTTCGCGCGCCAGGCTTACAACGATTCCGTGATGACCTACAACACCGACCGCGAAGTGTTTCCCAGCAGCCTCGTCGCCGGAATGTTCAACTTCGGCGCGGCGGAACTGTTCGTCATAGACAAGCCGGAGGAAAAAGAGGCGCCGAAGGTTTCGTTTTCGTGATGGCGTGTCGTATCGTGAATTGTGAGGCGTCATTTATGTCACAAGCAGACATCAATGAGAGCGAATGGAACAATCCTGACAATTGGTCAGGCGGTCTATATTTTAGCAAGAAGGACAGCCGTGTCTGGGTGCCGAAGCCGATTCGAAGCATGGGCTGGACGATCAATCTTGGCCAGAAAAAAGGCGCGGCTTGCATGATGTGGACATTTATCGGAGCCATCGTGTTTGTCGTTCTTATGAACATTGTGGTGATCAATTTAGTCATTAAAAAGTAGTTCGGTGGTGGATCAGCTTTTTACCTTGGAACGATGCCGAAATACGCAATTGCCGAAGTAACGATTCACGATTTAACGATTCACGATTTACGCACATGGATTTCTTCGCGCGACAAGACCACGCCCGCCGCAAGACCAAGTGGCTCGTCATTTATTTTGCGCTCGCGGTCATCTCAATGATCGTGATGATTTACGGCGTCGCGGTGCTGGCTTCGTTCTACGTCGGGGCGAAGCAACAGCAGCATCATTTATATTCGCCGACGGCGCAGCCACCGTTCACGATTTGGAATCCAGAGATGTTTGCGGGCGTGGTGTTCGGCACGCTGGCGGTCATTTTTCTCGGCAGCACCTGGAAGACGATGGCCTTGTCCGGCGGCGGCAGCGTGGTGGCCGAATCGCTCGGCGGCCGGCTCATCGCTTCCAACACGACCAATCCCGACGAACGCAAGCTGCTCAACGTCGTCGAGGAAATGTCCATCGCGTCCGGCGTGGCGATGCCCAAGGTCTATGTGCTGGAAAACGAGGACGGCATCAACGCCTTCGCCGCCGGCCACACGACCAGCGACGCCGCCATCGCCGTCACGCGCAACTGCATGGCCAAACTGTCGCGCGACGAACTGCAAGGCGTCATCGGCCATGAGTTCAGCCATATTTTGAACGGCGACATGCGGCTCAACCTCCGGCTCATCGGCATCCTGTTTGGAATTTTTTGCATCGCCACCATCGGACGAATTCTCTTGTATGCGCGCAGCAGCAGCAGCCGCGATAAAAACCCGCTGCCGCTCATTGGCATTTTGCTTTTGATCATCGGCTCGCTCGGCGTGTTCTTTGGCCGCCTCATTCAGGCCGCCGTCAGCCGTCAGCGCGAATTTCTGGCCGACGCCTCGTCAGTGCAGTTCACGCGCAATCCCGCCGGGCTTTCCGGCGCGCTCCAGAAGATCGGCGGCTACGGTTCGCGCATGGAATCGCCGCACGCCTCCGACGCGAGCCATCTGTTTTTTGCCAACGGACTCGCCGAGGCGTTCATGGGCGCGTTGGCCACGCATCCGCCGCTGGACGCGCGCATCAAGGCGATTGATCCAAACTGGGACGGAAAATTTCAGCGTCTGGCCGATGACAAACCGGAAAATCTCCACCGGTCGCGAAACGTGCCACCGCTGCGTCCGTCGCCATTCCCGCCGATGACGAATATTTTTGGACCCGCGCTGGGCAGTGCCATTCTCACTTCGGATGGCGATGAAAAGCCGCCGGTCATCAAATCCAGTTCCGTTCTGCCCAATCTTGGCAACCCGACGCCGCTGCACCTGAAATACGCGGAACAACTGCGCGATTCATTGCCGGAGACCGTCAAGGCCGCCGCGCGTGAGCCGCTCGAAGCTGTCGCGCTGATTTACGCGCTGCTGTTGAGCGGCGATGAAAAGCTTCGCGCCGCGCAAATTGCTGAAATTGGCAAACGCGTTTCCGCAGCCGTTGCCGACAAAACCGCCGCGCTGTATCCCGACGTTTCCGCCGCCGCGAAACACGCGCGTCTGCCCATCGTCAATCTGGCCATCGGCGCCTTGCGCAGTTTGAGCGCGGAACAATTCCAAAATTTTTCGGAGACGCTCCAGTGGCTCATCGGCAGCGACGGCAAGGTGGAACTGTTTGAATTCGTCCTGCAAAAAATTGTCCTGCGGCATCTGGATTCACAGTTCAACGGCGTGCGCCAGCCATCCGTCCAGTATTACACGCTCAAGCCGCTGGTGCCGGACTGCGTCGTGGTATTGTCCGCGCTGGCGCAGGTCGGCAGCGACGACCCCGGTGAAATTGACAAGGCATTTGCCTCCGGCGCACCCTATTTGCGTGCGCCCGCCGATGCGCCAATGCAATTGCTGCCGCCGGCGCAATGCGGCGTGAATGAGATTGACGCCGCGCTGAACCGGCTGGTGCAAGCCGTGCCGATCATCAAGAAAAATCTCATCGCAGCCTGCGCCTACGCCGCCGGTGCGGACGGCGTGATTCAGGAAGCGGAAGCCGAACTGCTCCGCGCCATCGCCGATACGCTCGACTGCCCGATACCGCCGTTTATTCAAACTTCCAATTAGGCTATGAACCAAGACTTGTTGTGGTCATGCGTTTGTATATTCGTTGGTCTTTGCCTTTTGGTTCTTGGGATTGTAATTCGGAAAAAACTTAAAACTTCCGAAGCATGGCCTAAAACTACCGGAGTCATTCTCGAATCAACAATTCAATCGGAATGGGTTAGGTCAGGAAGTGGCAGAAACTACGTTGTAAGTCCGAAAGTCATTTATGAATACCATGTAGATGAGAAAAGGTATGCCTCGTCGCAACTGGCATTGGTTGAAAGGAATTCAGCGAATGAAAATTTGGCGCTTGGAAAAGCAGAAAAATACCCCAAAGGTCAACAAGTTGTAGTTTGTTACAATCCTAGAAAGCCGGATTTCGCTACGTTGGAGGTCGGCGACCCAACCGGCGGCAAATTGCTTTTGGAATAATTATTTTGGGAACGGCAGTAGTGATTGCCGGCATTGTTTGGCTTCAAATAATTCACAAGTAAAAATTATTTACGCCCGCAGTTCCGCCTTCAACTGCGTTGTCAGCACTTCCACAATTTTCGCGTGCGCCGCATTCACGTCAGCATCGGTCAAAGTCTTGTCGGCAGCCCGATAGTTGAACGCGTATGCCAAGCTCTTCTGGCCTTCAGGAACTCCTTTTCCCCGAAAGACGTCGAACAATTCCACGCTTTCCAAATTCGCCGCTTTCGCCTGCTTGACGGTCTGCAACACGGCTTCGTGCGTGGTCGCTTCCGGCACCAGCAGCGCCACGTCACGGCGGCTGGACGGAAATTGCGGCAGCGCCTTGAACGACTTGGCCGGATTCCGCTTTGACAGCAGCACGTCCAGATTGAATTCCGCGAGAAAAACGGCATCGCGCAAATCAAATTTCTTCGCGAGTGCGGGCAGCAACTGGCCAAATTCGCCCAGCGGCACTTTGCCGCCCAACGTCACAGCGGCAGATTCCAGGAAAAGCGCCGTGCTTTCCGGGCGTTTTTCAAATGTCACGCCGCGCAGGCCGAACTGCTCCAGAAATTCCTCAACGAGACCTTTCAAATCATAGGCGTCAAACTTGGCCTCACGTTCACCGCCGCTCCAGAAGGGCCGGGCGCGCTGGCCGGTGATGGCGATGGCCACGCGGCGCTCTTCTTTGGTCGCGCCATTTTGCGAACTGAACACGCGGCCGATTTCGAAGAGCGCCACGTCGTAATTTTTCCGGCTGACATTGTGCCGCAGCGAATGTATCAAGCCTGGCAGCAACGACGGACGCAGCACGTCCATGTCGCTGCTCAACGGATTGGCCAGCGCGACGATTTCTTCTAGCTTCTGACTTCTAACTTCTGATTTCGAAATGAGTGTCTGTCCCTGCGCCTCGTTCAGGCCGAGGCCCGTGAGAATGCGTCGCGCGTCGCTGATCTGATCGTAGATTGAATCAAACGCATTCTGCCCGAGTGCGCCGCGCGGCGGCGTGCTGGGAATCTTGTCCACGCCAAACAGCCGGCCCACTTCCTCGATCAAATCCACCTCGCGCTTCAAATCCACGCGCCAGGACGGAACCGAAAATGTGCAGACGCCGGGCGATTGTTCTTTCACTTCCAGCCCGAGTTTGGTCAGGAAAGAAATCTGGTCCTGATGCGAAATACCGATGCCCAGCAAATCTTTCGACTTGGAAAAGTGCAACGTGATTTGCTTCGGCTCGACAATTTTCGGATAAGCGTCCACGACACCTTCAGCCAACTGGCCGCCCGCAGTTTCCAAAATCAATTGCGCCGCGCGCTGGCTGGCCCAATCGCAAATGTTCACGTCCGCGCCGCGCTCGAAGCGATAGCTGGACTCGCTGCGCAGGCCAAGCAATTTACTCGTGCGGCGAATATTCACCGGCGCGAAATACGCGCTCTCAATCAGCACGTCCACGGTTGAATTATTGATTTCCGTGTTCGCGCCGCCCATGACGCCGGCGAGTGCAATGCCTTTCGTTTCGCCCGCAATCAAAAGCATTTCGTTCGTCAACGCGCGTTCCAGATTATCGAGCGTTTTGAATTTTTCACATGCAACCGCGCGGCGGACCACGATAGTGGCACAGTCATCTTGCCTGTGAATTCCGCCATCAACACACGGGCTGGAAGCCCGTGCCACTAGATGATAATCAAACGCGTGCAACGGCTGGCCGGTTTCAAGCATGACGTAGTTCGTCACGTCCACGACGTTGCTGATGCTGCGGATGCCGACTTTTTCCAGCGTGTCGCGCAACCATGCCGGACTTGGCCTGATCTTCACGCCCTTGATGACGCGGGCCGTGTAGCGCGGACAAAGCTCCGAGTCCTCGTTGCGGATGGAAACCAAATCACTGGTAGGGACGCGCTGCTGCGCGTCCTGGGAGGCAGCGGAGCACCGCTGCCCTACCGGAATTTCCGGCACGCGCAGCGGATTTCCCGTCACCGCCGCGATTTCGCGCGCGATGCCGATGACGCTGTTCAAATCAGGACGGTTCGGCGTGACTTCCAAGTCGTAAACCACGTCGCCGCCGGTGCGGCCGAGATATTCGCCGAACGGTTTTCCGACGGGCGCATCGGCGGGCAGGATGAGCAGGCCGTCCACCTTGTCCGGCAGGCCGAGTTCCTGCGGCGAACACATCATGCCCTGACTCGTGATGCCGAAAACTTTCCGTTCCTTGATGACGAACGGCTCCTTGTCGCCGGGCTTCAGCGGCAGCGCGAAGTTCGGCAGGATGAGCGGGACTTTGTCGCCGGGCTTATGATTTTGCGCGCCGCAAATGATGGTGCGCTCGCCCTTGCCGTCGGCGACTTTGCAGACGGAGAGCTTGTCCGAGCCGGGCACGGGGTCGCGCGTGAGGATTTGAGCGACGACGATGCCGTCGAACGCGCCGGAGATTTTCTGCACGCCCTCGACTTCGAGGCCGAGCATGGTGAGCCGCTCGGTCAATTCCTCGGGCGACCAGTTGAAATCAACGTATTGTTTGAGCCAGTTAAGGGTGACTTTCATTTCTTTTGTGCAAAGAGTTCTGCAATAAGTGTTTCATTTGTAACAACCAGTAAACCAAAAGCAGAAATGCCTCTCGCCAAAGTTGCATTGTCGAGGGCTATGGTGCTTGCGAATTCATGACAACAAATGTGCCGAATCTCATAAATTTTTTCGATGTCTCCAAACAAGCCTGGCACTCCTTTTTCCAGAGAAATATTTGTTGTAGGATCGCTTGAATTGATTTTTGTCTTCTTTAGACGCGCAAGAAAATCTTCACCAATTAGCGTCGACATGCTTGCATTTATTTCTTTGAGATTTTTGGCCGACAGGAAATGTGAAATAAATTCCCCCACCGAAACTTTCTTTGAATGTATGGCTAAAACTGAATCAACCTGAAATTTTATGTCTTTGAATTCGCACGCATTAATTGAAAATGGTTCTCCTGCATCAATTAAATCTTTGAAACACAAGCGAAAATAACCTTCTGCACAAGCTACGGCTCTAATGGGAAAATATCGCGCTAACTCGGCGCGAATTTGTCTATCTTTAATCTCATTTTCCCAGAAATAATATGCATCGAAGAGCGGTCTCATCTGTTCAAGAAAATGATCGAATCGAGAAGATTCCGATTTAAGTCGGTTCTTTTTCTCTAAAATTTCTGCTAAAAAATCACGTTTCATTACTCAAAATTGTTTCAAGAACCGCACGTCGTTTTCGTAGAAGAGGCGGATGTCGTTGATGCCGTAGCGGAGCATGGCGATGCGTTCGATGCCGAAGCCGAACGCCCAGCCGGTCCAGACTTCGGGGTCGTAGCCGACGGTCTCGAACACTTGCGGATGCACCATGCCGCAGCCGGCAATTTCCAGCCAGTCCTTGCCCATCTTCTTGACGAGCGCGTTGGTGAAATCAATCTCGTAGCTCGGCTCGGTGTAGCTGAAATAATGCGGCCGGAAACGGATCTTCACGTCGCTGCCCATGAGTTCACGGAAGACAAATTCCACCGTGCCCTTGAGGTCGCCCACGGTGACGTTCTTGTCCACGTAAAGCCCCTCGATCTGGTGGAACGTGGGATTGTGCGTGGCATCGGCGTTGTCGCGGCGATAAACGCGGCCCGGCACGATGATGCGCACGGGCGGCGGCTGCTTTTCCATCACGCGGATTTGGACGGAGGAAGTGTGGGTGCGGAGGAGTAGGACAGGCGTCGCGCCTGTTTCTGATTTTCTGTTTTCTGAAGTTTGAGACAGGCGCGCCGCCTGTCCTACGCCAAGGTAGAACGTGTCTTGGGAATCACGCGCGGGATGGTCGGCGGGCGTGTTGAGCGCGTCGAAGCAATGATACTCGTCCTCGATCTCCGGCCCGTCGGCGACGGCGAAGCCAATTTTGCGGAACGCGCGGACGATATCGTCGGTGACTTGCGTGAGCGGATGCAATTTGCCGAGCGCGCGGCGGCGTCCGGGCAGCGTAAAATCGGTCGGCTCTTTCGGCAGCGCGGCTTTGAGTTCCAACTCTTCGCGGCGTGAAACGAGCGCGGCTTCGAGTTCCATCTTGGCGGCGTTGATGAGTTTGCCGGCAGCGGGCTTTTCTTCTTTCGAAAGCGTGCCGAGTTGTTTCATCAGCGCGGTGAACTTGCCGTTCGGCCCAATCCACGCGCCTTTGGTCTGTTCGAGCGCGGCGAGGTCGGGCGCGGTCTTGAGTTCCGCGAGCGCGGTTTTTTTCAGCGGTTCAATTTCATCGAGAAATCCAGCCATAGTTATTGAGGATGGAGGATAGAGGATGGTGGATGGAAGCAAAAGAAAAACGGGCGAACCTTTTCAGGCCGCCCGTTTGAATTCAAATCGAAATTTCTTTTACGCTTTTGCCAGAGTCGCGCCGGGCTTGTTTTTTAAGGCGTTCTTGGCGACGTTCACCAGTTCTGTGAACGCGGCGGCGTCCTGAGCGGCAATGTCGGCCAAAACTTTCCGGTCGAGCGAACATTTCGCGGCTTTCAAACCTTCCATGAACCGGCTGTAGGTCAGGCCCGCTTCGCGGACGGCGGCGTTGATGCGGATCTGCCAGAGATAGCGGAAGGTGCGCTTCTTGACACGGCGGTCGCGGTAGGCGTATTGGCGGCCGTGATCCACAGCGTCGGAAGCGTAGCGGTAAAGTTTGGACCGTTTGAGGCGGAAGCCCTTGGCGGCGGTGAGCATTCTTCCACGGCGTTTGCGGGAAGCGGGGGAGTTGGTGACGCGCATTTTAGTTGAAAGTTAAAAGTTGACCGTTGGTTGAAAATTCAGCCGCGATGGCTGAACGGCATGCTCTGGGTGATGCGATAGACATCCGTCTTGTCCACGACGGCGGCCTTGCCGAGGCGGCGCAGGCGCTTGGCGTTTTTGGTCTGGGCCAGGTGACGGCGGCCGGCGCGCGAGCGCATGACCTTGCCGGTGGCGGTGATTTTGAACCGCTTGGACGCGGCTTTTTTCGTTTTGATGCCTTTGGGA
>DATCBW010000151.1:0-4686 GCA_036511615.1 Verrucomicrobiia bacterium
TCCACAAGGGCTACCAGGAATTTGTGAAGCTCGGCCTCGTCGCGAATTCCGAATCGCACATCCACGGCGCGCAGGCCACGGGCTGTTCGCCGATTTCGGTCGCGCAAAAGGCCGGACTCGATTTCTTCAAGCCGGTGAAGCCCGACACGATTGCGAAATCGCTCGCCATCGGCACGCCCGCCGACGGTTTTTACGCGCTCAAAGTGATGCGCGAGACCAACGCCGCGGCCGACGACGTAACCGACGACGAAATCCGCGACGCGATCAAGCTGCTCGCCGAGACGGAAGGCATTTTTGCCGAGACCGCCGGCGGCGTGACCGTGGGCGTGGCGAAGAAACTCATTGCGTCCGGGAAAATCCCGCGCGATTCTTCCGCCGTCATCTGCGTCACCGGCAACGGATTGAAAACGCTCGACGCCGTGCAAGGTCACGTCGGCAAACCGCGCGAAATCAAGCCGAGCCTGCGCGAATTCGAGGCGCTGCTGGCGCAGGAAGAAAAAGTGAATGCGTAAAATCAAATGCCTAAATCACAGTTCGCTCAAAACCTCGATGCGATTCAAGCAACGGTTCAATCTTTTTTGAAGCCGCTTGATTTTCGCAAGAAGGCTCGCGTTCATAATAGGCGAACTGAATCAGGGCTGGTTCAAGTAATCTCGTTTCAGATGGGGCAATTCCCAATCGGCGATAATTATGTGATTCCTGGTTTTAGAGAAAACCTTTACGGAAAGTTTGCAATAAACCTTGGGGTTTTGTTGCCTTGTGTTTATCAAGTTGAAAGGCAAAAACCAGTGCCAGACTTTATTCAAGAATATGACTGCACGATTCGACAACGACTCGGCACTTTAGCTTTCGGAAAAGACGAATGGTTTGAAATAACTGATGACATCGCGACTCTAGCAACAAATATAGTTAGATTGCTCGACAAATATGGACTCGAATTCCTTGAACAATTCAAAAGCTATGAAAATGTTCTGCGTTATTTTCAGGCCAACGGAAAATTGCCTTTTCAAAGTTCGAATCGCGCCAGTTTAGAAGCCGCCTTGATTGCACACCACATCGGTAATGAAACTTTGTCAAAAACACTCTTTGCAAAAGCCCGAGACACAGATAACAAAGGTTTTCAAAATCACGTTACTGAAATTGAAAAGCGCGTTGATTTAATGTTAAGCTCACCGGCGACGAAAAATTGAAATTTAATTTATGCCAAAAAAAGTCCGCATCCCCACGCCGCTCCGCAAGTTGACCAACAACGAGGAGATCATCGAAATCAACGCCGCCACCATCGGCGAGGCGCTCGTCGAATTGCAGACGCGCTTCCCCGGCATCCAGGAACGCCTCGTGGATGAAAAAGGCGAGGTGCGCCGCTTCGTCAACGTCTATGTCAACGAGGAGGACATCCGCTTCCTCAAAAACCGCGAGACGCCGCTCAAGGACGGCGACGAAATCAGCATCATTCCGGCCATTGCGGGAGGCTAGGCGAATGTCGCGAATGTCATTGATTGCATTTTATCCGTGCATAACCAGACCGGCCCGCACCCGTCAAAATTTTTTACTGTTTTTGAAACAGAATTAAATTTGACAGCCGCGCCGCGCCGTTTATCTTCAAAGACCTATGTCCGACATGTCTGAAATGCCTACGAGCAATCCGCTGCCGGGTGCGCCAACGGGCGCCGAGCCGTTGAAGAAATCCACCGGCAAAGTGCAGCCCAAAAAGGAAACCGTCCGCATCAATCTGCCGCCAAAGCCGACCGCTGCGCCAACCATCAAGCTGCCGACGCTGCCGCCCGGTGGCCCAACCGGCGCGCCGAGTCCCGCCATGGCTCCGGCCCGTGCCGCCACCGCGCCGCCGCCGACCCGCGCCGCCGCACCTGTCGCCAAAGGCACCGCCGCGCCGACCGCACAGCAACGTCCTGCACCCGTGCAGCGTGCCGCCGCACCCGTCGTGCCAACCATTAAAACGCTCGACAAGGTTTTAATTTACGCCTCCGCCGTGGCCAGCCTCGCAGCCGTTGGCATTGTCGTCTGGGTTTTCTTCACCTTGAAAAGCACGGTGGAAACTTTCACCAGTTAAATTATGGCCTCCCCTTTGATCGTCACCCTCACGCAGGACAATTTTGACACTGAAGCGACGAAATCCACCGTGCCCGTGCTCGTGGATTTTTGGGCCGAATGGTGCGGCCCGTGCAAGATGATCGCGCCCGTCCTCGACGAACTCGCTGGCGAATACGAGGGCAAGGTCAAGATCGGCAAGGTCAACATTGACGAACATCAGGGACTCGCCGCGCAGTTTGGCGTGCGCGCGATTCCAACCTTGCTCGTCATCAAAAACGGCCAGGTCGCCGAGCAGATGGTCGGCGCGAAAAGCAAACGCGATTTGAAGGCCAGCCTCGACCGCGCCACGGCTTGAGCCACCGGGGCGAATGTCCTCATGGTCACGCCCGGACAACTCAACCGCCGCGCCCAGCTTTACGACCAGCTTGGCTCGATGATTGCCGCCGGTGTTCCGCTGGTCAAAGCCTTGGAGATGGCCAGCCGGAACAATGCCCTTCGCAGTTCCCAAAAATCCATTCTTGCGCTCATCGGCCATTTGCAGGAAGGACATACTTTCACCGACAGCATGACGAAAGTTCAAGGCTGGCTGCCCGAATTTGATGTCGCGCTGCTGTCCGTCGGCGAAGAATCCGGACGGCTCGACATCACATTCAAACTTCTCGCGCGTTATTACGCGTCCCGCGCAAAAATCATCCGCGACACCATTTCCGGGCTGATCATCACCGTGATGACGCTGAATGTCTTCCTGCTCGTTTTTCCACTTGGCTACCTGATTGGATTCGTTCAGGGAATTATGGACAATAATTTTGCCCATTGTCTTCCATTCATCATTGAAAAAATAGTCGTCTATGGCGCGCTTTACGGCAGTGTTCTATTTTTAATTTTTGCCTGCCAGGGAAATCGCGGCGAAGGCTGGCGCGCGGCGGTCGAATCCATTTTCCGAATGATTCCCATCTTGCGCACCGCGATAAAATATCTCGCGCTCGCGCGGCTCGCCTCCGCGCTCGACGCGCTGACAAACGCCGGCGTGTCCGTCATCAAAAGCTGGGAACTCGCCAGCGCCGCCTGCGGTTCGACGCACTTGAAGCGTGAAATTTTGGAATGGACGCCGCAACTCGAAACCGGCGTCACGCCTGCCGACATGGTCAACCAGATTCATTATTTTCCGGAAATGTTCCACAACCTTTACCACACCGCCGAAATCAGCGGCAAGCTCGACGAAACCCTTGTGCGGCTGCACAACTATTACGAAGAGGAAGGTTTTCGCACGCTGCAAATGTTCACGCGCATCCTGAATGGCACCATTTACGGGATCGTCGTAATACTCGTCGCCATCAACATCATCCGCTTCTGGATGAATTACTACGGCGCGGCCTTGAGTGGCATTTGAAAAATTTTATGACCTTGGCAGAAATTTTGTCGGACGAAGAATTGCGCCAGCACGAATTTCCCGTTTCAAAAAATAAAATTTTCCTCGCGCACGCTGGCGTCTGCCCGCTGCCGCGCCGCGTCGCGCAGGCGATGAACGACTGCGCCAACGGCGGCACGCTCGGCGATCAGGAAGCGTTCGCCATGCACCACATTGAAGCCGCGCGCGTGACCGGAGCGAAATTGCTGAACTGCCAGCCCGATGAAGTCGCGCTCGTCGGCCCCACTTCGCTCGCGTTGAGTTTCGTCGCCGCCGGGCTGAATTTCCGCAAGGGCGACAACATCCTGATTTACCACGACGATTATCCGTCCAATGTTTATCCGTGGATGGCGCTCGCCGCCAAAGGCGTGCAGGTGCGCCTGCTCAACACACGCGGCCTCGGCGCGATCCGCGCGGTGGACGTGATGGGTCAGGTGGACGAAAACACGCGGCTCGTCGCGCTCGCCTCCTGCCATTTCATCAGCGGCCACCGGCTCGAACACGACGCCATCGGAAAATTTCTGCGCGAGCGGGGAATTTTATTCTGCCTCGACGCCATCCAGACGCTCGGCGCATTTCCGACCACGGTGGAACACGTTGATTTTCTCGCCGCCGACGCGCACAAATGGCTGCTCGGCCCGTGCGGCGCGGGAATTTTTTACGTCCGCCGCGAACTTCAGGAAAAATTAAATCCGCCCATTTACGGCTGGCACAATGTCCGCAATCCCAACTTCGTCGCGCAGGACAAAATCGAGTTTTGCAGCGGCGCGAAAAAATTCGAGGCCGGCACGCACAACCTCGTCGGCCTCGTCGGACTGGTTGCCGCGATGGAACTGGCGCTGGAGATTGGCGTGGAAAATATTGCCGCCGAGCTGGCGCGCAAACGCGCGTGGCTGGTGCCCGCGTTGACGGCGAAAGGCTTCAGCATTTTGAATCCCGAACCAAAGCCGGAAAATGGCGGCGGCATCACGTCCATTTTCCAGCCGGGCAAAGACCTCGCGCCGCTGCACCAAAAACTGGCGGACGCCGGCGTCATCGCGTCACTGCGCACCGACCGCAGGGGACAAAATCACCTCCGTTTTTCGCCGCACTTTTACAACACCGACGCCGAATTGCAGCGCGTGTTGGAACTGTTGTAAAATCGGCCTCCGGGAATGTGGCGGCGCGGTGCATCGGTGTAGAAATCGGTTTGACTGACGGCTGCCCTGTGGCACAGTTGGGGCATG
>DATCBW010000152.1:0-5069 GCA_036511615.1 Verrucomicrobiia bacterium
TGGACGCGGCGGACAAAGGTTTCTGCGCCGCACATCCCGCGACCGCCAGCGCACACAGAACACAAATAAGAGATTTTTTCATGCAGGTTTGTTGACCAGACGTTTGCACTGTTGGACATCATGCCGCAACCGGATGTTTAATGCGAACACAAATGACCGGCGGCCTTCAGCGAATCAGGCGCTGCCGGCAGTTTGCCCGCCTTTCATTCCGCGATTGCCCGGCGGCATTTTCTCCGGCAAAATACCGCTTCCATGTCGAGCAGCCGCAGACAATATCCATTTCATCTGATCGAACCCAAATGGCAGAAGGTTTGGGACGAACAGCAGGCTTTCCGCGCCTTCAATCCCGGTGATGCCATTCCGGCGAACCATCCGTTCGCAAAACGTCACGGAGCAGATTCGATGTCACGCGACCAGGTGGCCGGCGGCAAGGCCCCGCCCAAGTTTTATATCCTCGACATGTTTCCATATCCGAGCGGCGCGGGCTTGCACGTCGGCCATCCCGAAGGCTACACGGCCACGGACATTCTCGCCCGCTACAAACGCGCGCAAGGTTTCAACGTCCTGCATCCGATGGGCTGGGACGCGTTCGGCTTGCCCGCCGAGCAATACGCCGTCAAGACCGGCCAGCATCCGCGCAAGACGACCGAGGAAAACATCGCCACCTTCAAGCGCCAGATAAAATCGCTCGGATTCAGCTACGACTGGTCGCGCGAACTCGCCACGACCGACCCCGATTATTTCAAATGGACGCAATGGCTTTTCCTCAAGCTCTATAATTCGTGGTTCAATCCGAAAACAAACAAAGCTGAACCAATTGAAACGCTGGAATATCCGGCGGATCTTTCCGCCGACGAAGCCGATAAAGTAGGGCAGGCTTCCAGCCTGCCCAGCCCATCAGAAAAGGGCACGCTGGAAGCCCGCCCTACTTTGGAACTTCAATCCGCCCGACGTGCCTATCGCGATTCTAAACGTCTCGCCTACGTCAGCGAACAACCCGTCTGGTGGTGCGAACAACTCGGAACAGTTTTGGCGAACGAAGAAGTCGTGGACGGCAAAAGCGAAGTCGGCGGATTTCCTGTTGTCCGTAAACCGATGCGCCAATGGATGCTGCGCATCACAGCCTACGCCGAAAGACTGATTCAGGACCTTGAAACGATTGATTGGACAAATTCGCTCAAGGAAATGCAGCGCAATTGGATTGGCCGCAGCGAAGGTGCAAGCGTCATTTTCCACGCTGTTTCAGAAAATTTGCCAATCGAAGTTTTTACAACTCGTCCAGATACATTATTCGGCGCAACTTATATGGTGCTTGCGCCAGAGCATCCATTTGTAAGTCAAATTACAACGCCGGAACAGTCGGCAATAGTCAGAGATTATAAAATTGCAGTCGCAAAAAAATCTGACTTGGAACGAACAGAATTGGCAAAAGAAAAAACCGGCGTGCCGACTGGTGCATTCGCCGTCAATCCAGTCAATGGCGAAAAAATTCCAATTTGGATTGCCGATTACGTTTTGGCGAGCTACGGCACGGGCGCGATTATGGCTGTGCCAGCCCACGATAAACGTGACAGGGAATTTGCAAAGAAATTCAATCTGCCAATTATTTATGTTGTGGGTAGTAACACTCCTATAGTGCATTCAAATGTTCGACCTTCGATGTCAGTTCCAGAACCCGATGGCCTTGTTTTGATTGAAATTAACGGCAAACTTACTCCGTTTTATTACGATCCAATCGAATGTGAAGCGGGCGATGGATTTAGTATTAACTCATCCAATTCGGAAATTTCTCTCAACGGTTTACCCACGCCCGAAGCCAAAGAGAAAATCACCGCCTGGCTCGAAGAAAAAAATCTCGGTAAGAAAACCATCAATTACAAGCTGCGCGACTGGCTGTTCAGCCGTCAGCGTTACTGGGGCGAGCCGTTCCCGATTGTTTGGAAAATTGGCCCGGACGGCGAGTCCTATCACGAAGCGTTGCCGGAAAGTGCGCTGCCCGTTTTGCCGCCGACGCTCGAAGATTACAAACCCACCGCCACCGGCGAACCGCCGCTCGCCCGCGCCAAAGATTGGGTGAATCTGCCCGACGGCTCTGTGCGCGAAACGAACACGATGCCGCAATGGGCCGGCTCGTGCTGGTATTATCTCCGTTACCTCGACGCGAAAAATAATTCCGCGTTCGTCGGCAAGGATGTTGAAACTTATTGGATGGGCGGCGAGCGGAATCTGAGAAATTGTGTTCTGAAATCCGATGAGGAATGGAATACGGAAGTAGAAAACTTGGTTCATCGCGCATTCGTGGACGGCAAACGTCCACCTTACGTCGTAGAATTCGCGACCGTTTCAGAAATTTTAGCGAAAAAAATTCAGGCGGTGGCGAACGAGAATGTTTCCGGCTTTCATCATTCACTGGATGTTTTTGCCGTGCGTCACATTTTTAATCAACATGGTAATGCCGCTTTTGAAAAAGCTCGTGGAAATATTGCCGTTACGACAGAAGATTTGAAACGCTTGCCGGAAATTTTGGCCGCGCCGGATTCGGTGGAATTTTCCACAAAACAGCCGCGCGGTTTCAAACGATTGATTATCAAAAAACGAATCAACGGTTTTATTTTTATCGTGGAAGAAGTGCGAGGGAAAAATCGCCAACTACAAATTATCACCATTTACAAAACTGCGACGGCGAAAGATGTCACCACGAAAGCGCCCCTTTCAGACACGTCCGAAACGCTCCGTCACATTGAACTTAATAAACGCGACTCTGCGCAAACTGTCAAGCGCACTCCCGGCGTTGACCTTTACGTCGGCGGCACGGAACACGCCGTGTTGCATCTCCTTTACGCGCGGTTCTGGCACAAGGTTTTGTTCGACCTCGGCTACGTCTCGACGCCCGAACCGTTTTTCAAACTCGTCAATCAAGGCATGGTTCTGGGCGAGGATAACCAGAAGATGTCCAAGTCGCGCGGCAACGTGATTCCCGTGGACGTGCCGGTGGCGGAAGTCGGCACGGACTCATTGCGCCTTTACGAAATGTTCATGGGGCCGCTCGAAATGGTGAAGCCGTGGAACACCAAAGGCGTCGAGGGTGTGTATCGTTTCCTCGGCCGCGTCTGGCGTCTGTTCGTGGATGAAAAAAGTGAAACGGAATTTGAGCAAGCCGAGACAACCACCAAGACACAAAGTGACCAAGAACTGCTTGAATTGATCAAACTTAATCCGGCAATCAAAGATTCCGCGGCGACTCCGGCTCAATTGAAAACGCTTCACGCCTGCATCAAGAAAGTCACGGAAGATCTCGACGGGCTGCGCTTCAACACGGCGATTTCCGCGATGATGGTTTTTGTGAACGACGCGATAACGTGGGAAACGAAGCCGGTTTCTGTGCTACGCGAGTTTTTGATTTTGCTTCAGCCCTTCGCGCCGCATCTGGCGGAAGAGCTGTGGTCCAAAGTCCAAAGCCCAAAGCCCAAAGTCACGATGGCGGACGACAAAACGGCTTTGGAGTTGGCATACCAGCCGTGGCCGAAGTTTGATCCGGCGCTGCTCGTGGAAAATGAGATTGAAATTCCAATTCAAGTGAACGGCAAGCTGCGCGATGTCATCAAATTTTCCGTGAACGCCACGGCGGTGGAACTGGAGGCGCTGGCGCTGGCGAATGAAAAGGCGAAACCGTATTACGCCGACAAGACTATCAGGAAAGTCATCGTCGTGCCGAAGAAGCTGGTGAACATCGTGGCCGCCTGAACAGACCGCAGTTCAAATCTCCACCATCTGCTTGTATTCCGGCACGGTGACCTGGGCTTTCGGTTTCATCGCGTGGAGCGTTTCGGCGTGGGCGAGACATTGCATTTCTTCGCCGTGGATGCAGACGATTTTCTTGATGTCGCCGGAAAGCTTTTCAACGTAGGTCTTCAACTCATTTTTGTCCGCGTGGCCGGAGTAGGTGTCGAGCGAGACCACTTTGGCGCGGACATCGTAAGGCTCGCCGAAAATGTTCACTGGGGTTTTGCCCGCCGTAATCATGTTGCCCAGCGTGCCTTCGGCGCAGTAGCCGATGAACAGAACCAGATTCTTCGCGTCGCCGAGGTTGTTTTTCAGATGATGCCGGATGCGGCCGCCTTCGCACATGCCGGACGCGCTGATGATGATCATCGGTTCATGGCGGTCGTTGAGCTTCTTGGAATCTTCAGCGCTCGCGATGTAAGTGAGGTTGTTCATCCCGAACGGGTCTTCGTTGTTGCACAGCGTGTCGTAGATCGTGTCGCGCAAACATTCGGGATGCTTTTTGTAAATGGCCGTCGCGTTCACGCTCAACGGGCTGTCCACGAAGATCGGGATGCGCGGAAGTTTCCAGGCGCAAATCAGTTCGTGCAGCACATAAACAATCTGCTGCGTGCGCCCGACGGAAAACGCGGGAATAATAATTTTGCCCTTTTGAGCGAGTGTTTCGCCGACGTATTTATTGACCAAATCGTCCGCGTCCGGGCGGTCTTCGTGGACGCGTCCGGCGTAAGTGGATTCGATCTGCAAATAATCCACGTTCTCGACGGGAATCGGGTCGCGCAATAATTCATCGCCACCGCGCCCGATGTCGCCGGTGAACAGCCAGCGAAATTTTTTGCCGTTCTCCTGCACGTCCAAAATCACCTGCGCCGAACCGAGAATGTGTCCGGCGTCGCGAAACGTGACGTTCACGCCGGCGACCGGTGAAAAAGATTTTTCATAATCGTGCGCGACGAATTGCTGCACGCATTTTTGCGCGTCGGGCGTCGTGTAAAGCGGTTCGACCGGCGGCTGATATTTTTTCGCGCGGACTTTAGAAACGAAAATCGCGTCCTGCTCCTGAATATGCGCGGAGTCGAGCAGCATGATGCCGCACAAATCTTTTGTCGCAGACGTGCAATGGATCGGGCCGTCGTAATTTTTGCACAGGCTTGGCAGTTTTCCGGCGTGATCCAGATGCGCGTGGCTCAAGACGACGGCGTCAACCTGCTTCGCATCGAACGGCAGAATTCTATTGAGCGCTTCCGATTCCTTGCGATGGCCTTGAAACAAACCGCATTCGAGCA
>DATCBW010000153.1:0-10374 GCA_036511615.1 Verrucomicrobiia bacterium
TGCGGCAGCCGCGCGTGCCGGAGTTGAAATGGGTTTTGCGCAAGGCGGTTTTGCCCGGCGAAATTGAGGTGAAGGAAAATCCGCGCGCCCGCAGCGCACAGTTGCGGGTGCTGGAGAAAATTTGAGATGGCAAAGAATCGAAAAAACCAGGCGGCGGCGATCCGGTTCGGCCCGGCGTTGAAGGCGTTGTTTTTGTGCCTGCTCATCGCCTGTTCGGCGATTGGTTACGTCTGGCAGAAGAACGAGATTTCGCGCCTCGGTCATCAGATTTCCGAACGCGAAAAACGCCTGACGCAGTTGAAAGCCGACAACAAAATGCTGTCGGATCAACTGGCGGTTTTACATTCGCCGGTGATGCTGGACCGGCGGGTGCGGGAGCTGAACCTCGGTCTGGCGCCGGCGCAGCCGGGGCAGGTGGTGCGGCTGGTGGAAACGGCTGCCGCGCCGCCGGAAAACAAAGTTCAACCGCAGCAGTTCGCCCGGCGGCCGGCGGCTGAACAGACTCCGTAGGAATAATTTTGGCCGCTGCTCGTGACGCCGTTGGTTGAGGAACCGACCGCCACGGGTGGCCGGCCGTTTTTTGAATGACCAACAAGATGCAAATTCGTCGTGCGGTGCTGCTGCTGATTTTTCTCGGCGCGGCCTTCGCCGGGCTGGCTTGGCGGCTGGTGGATTTGCAGGTGCTGCGCCACGACGAACTGTCCAGGCTGGCGGAACAAAACACGGAAAGAAAGTTTTGGCAGCCGGCGAAACGGGGTGACATTCTGGACGCCAACGGAAATCTGCTCGCGACGAGCATCCCGGTGAAGACGGTCTGGGCGAATCCCGCGCTGATCGCCGGGCAGCGGCTGCTGCCCAATCCACAGATCGAATTCGCCCACGCGCTGGCACCGCTGTTGCAGGTGGACGAGGGAAAACTGTTTCAACAGATGCTTCCGCGCGTTCACCAGAATAAAAACGGCGACCTGGTCACGAACCAATACGCCGTGCTCAAGCGCCAGGTGCCGGAGGAAACCTGGCAGAGAATCCAGGCAACGCTGAACAGTCTGCCGGCCAGCGTGGACACGCGCCTGTGGCGGCGGCCCGACCGCATGGCGTTGACAAACTTGTGCCGGAATGCGATTGCCGCCGACGCGGAGCAGATGCGGATTTATCCGAACGGTTCATTGGCGTCGCAGGTCATCGGGTTTGTCGGCACGCAGGACTCAACGGATCATGCGCCGAGCCTGGTTGGCCGCGACGGCATTGAAAAATCTTTCGATTCCAAGCTGTCCGGCGTGGACGGCTGGCGCGTGACCGAGGACGACGGCGCACACCGCGAGCAGGTGGCGTGGCGCGACGAGGACGTGCAGGCGCGCGACGGCTTGAATGTGGTGCTGACGATTGATGCGGCGGTGCAGCACATCGTCGAGACGGCGCTGGCCGATGCGATGGAGAAGCACACGCCGATGAGCATCACGGGCATCGTCATGCGCCCGCGCACGGGAGAAATTCTGGCGATGGCCACGCTGCCGCATTACGACCCGAACGACCCGAACACCATTTCGCCGGAAACGCGCAACCGCGTCATCACCGACATAATCGAGCCGGGTTCGACGTTCAAAATCGTCGTCGTCTCCGGCGCGCTGAACCAGGGCGTTCTGAAATTGACGGACACCATTGATTGTGAACATGGACATTTTTTCTACGCGGGCAAACCCCTGCGCGAAGCCGAGTCGTCCGGCTTTGGAACTTTGACGGCCGAGCAGATCATCACCAAGTCATCGAACATTGGCGCGGCGAAAATCGCCATCGAACGGCTGGGCGCGGACGGGCTTTACAACTACGCGTGGAATTACGGTTTCGGCCAGCGCACGGGAATTGCGCTGCCCGGCGAGGCGCGCGGCATTTTGTATCCGGTCAAAGACTGGAGCAAAGTGACCATCGCGCGAATACCGATGGGGCAGGGCGTGTCGGTCACGCGGTTGCAGATGCTTTATGCGATGGCCGCGATCGCGAACGGCGGCTGGCTCATGCGTCCGATGATCGTGAGCCGCCTGCAGCAACGTGATGGCAGTCTGGTGCAGCGGTATGTGCCGGAACGCGTGCGCCAGGTCGTGAGTGGAAACACCAGCAAGCTGATGATCGAGGCGCTGAAAACCGTGCCGACAAAGGACGGCACCGCGCCCGGCGCGGCGATGAAAAATTATGTCGTTGCCGGCAAAACCGGCACGGCGAATAAAGCCGAAAACGGCACCTATGCTCCTGGAAAATACGTCGCGTCGTTCATCGGCTTTTTTCCGGCGGACGATCCGCAGCTTTGCATTTCCATCGTGATGGATGAGCCGAAGAATGGTCATTATGGCGGCCCGGTCTGCGGCCCGGTGTTCAAGGACATCGCCGAACGCTGCGCCAGCTACCTGAACATCCCGCCGGATCCGAATTTGATGACGAACACGCCGTCGCTCGTCGCGGAAACCGCCGCGCGCAAAATTCGGGCGCAGTGAACCGATGGGACGCGCCGCTTTTTGAAATAAATTTTGTGGAAGAACGATCTTTGAAATTTGTCGCTGAAGCCTGCGACACCGAAATCAAATCGGGTGTTGCGGATATGAAAATCAAAAATGTCTGCACTGATTCGCGGTCGGCCAAAGCGGGCGATTTATTCTTTGCCATCAAGGGCGAAAAATTCGACGGCCATGATTTTGTGAACGAAGTCGCCGCCAAGGAGGTGGGGGCTGTGGTCGTGGAAAGAAATAAAGTTCCGGCGAAGCCACCGGGCTGCGCGGTGCTGGCCGTGGATGATGTGCGCGCCGCGCTCGGAAAACTGGCGGTGGTTTATCGGCGGGATTTTTCCCTGCCGGTGATTGCCGTCGGCGGCTCGAACGGCAAGACGACGGTGAAGGAACTGCTGGCGTCGGTATTGCGCCAGAAGTTTTCGACGTTGTGGAGCGAGGCGAGCTTCAACAACGACATCGGCGTGCCGACGACGCTGCTGCGGCTGGAAAAAACGCATCAGGCCGCCGTGCTGGAAGCCGGCACGAACCATCCGGGCGAACTCGCTCCGCTGGTGAAAATGATCGGGCCAAAGTTCGGTGTCATCACGAACATCGGCCGCGAACATCTGGAATTTTTTGGCGACGTCGCAGGCGTGGCGCGGGAAGAAGGCGTGCTGGCGAAATTGCTGCCGTTGGACGGAATGTTGTTTTTGAACGGTGACAATGAATGGACGGAACAAATCGCATCGCGGACGAAGGCGAAAGTTGTCCGGGTCGGTTTCGGCGAGCAAAACGACTGGCGCGCGAACAAGGTTCGCTTGGACAAAAACGGCGTGACGTTCCAGGTCGCGGCCCCGAAGGAAGATTTTTGCGGCGAGTATCGGGTCAATTTGCTGGGGCGGCATCAGGCGGTGAACGCGCTTTTCGCCATTGTGGTTGGTGAAACGTTCGGTCTGGGCCGCGCTGAAATTCAGCGCGGCCTGGCCGAATGTCAGCCGCCGAAAATGCGGATGCAGTTTTGGGAAGCGAACGGTGTGCGGGTTTTGGACGACGCCTATAATGCAAACGCGGATTCAACGATGGCTGCGCTGGAGACGTTGTGCGGGCTGCCGTTGCAAGGCCGGCGCGTGGCGGTGCTGGGCGACATGGCGGAACTCGGCGCGCACAGCGCGGCGGCGCACGCGGAAGTGGGAAAGTTCGCGGCGGAATTGAAGATCGGCCAGTTGTTCACGGTCGGGACGGCGTCGGCGGTGACGGCCCAGGCGGCGCGGGACGCCGGGTTGACGCGTGTAATTGAATTTGCGGACGTGGAAGCGGCGGTGCGGGTGGTGAAGAATTTTTTGAAGCCTGGCGACGTGGTTTTGCTGAAGGCGTCGCGTTCGTCGCAGCTGGAGCGGATTGCGGAAACCTTGAAGTCGGAAAAAACTGAATGCTCTATATTTTGAGCCAGCGGGTTTTGGACTGGGCGCATGGCACCGATTGGGAGTCGCGCCTGTCGTTTCTGCGCCTGTTCAAATACATCACGGTGCGCTGCGCGGGCGCGGCGGTGACGGCCCTGGTTTTGAGCTGGTGGCTCGGCCCGAAAATCATCCGCTGGCTGAAACAGTTGAAGTTCGGCCAGGAGTATTCCGACAAGGCCGAGGAAGCCGGCGGGTTGGCGGCGCGGGTGTTGAGCAAAAAAGGGACGCCGACGATGGGCGGTCTGTTGATCGTCGTGACGCTTTTATTTTCGACGATGTTGTGGACGCAGTGGAACGCGCAGGTGGAACTGACGATGCTCTCGGTGCTGGTGCTGGCCGCGCTGGGATTTTATGACGACTACGCGAAAATTTTGAAGCAGAGCGGGGGCGGCACTCCGCCGCGGGTGAAATTGATCGTGCAGATTGCCCTGGCGGCGTTTGTCGGCATCTATTTGTGGAAACTGCCGGCGATGAGCGAGCTGATTTTGCCCGGCGGCAAGAAAAACGTGTTTGAAGTTTATCATTGCAACCTGGTTACCAGCCTGATGCTGCCGTTTTACAAGTATCCGCTTCATGCCGGAGCGGCGGTCGGAATTTTGGTGGTGGTGCTGGCAATTGTCGGCAGCTCGAACGCGGTGAATTTGACGGACGGCCTCGACGGACTGGCCATCGGCTGCACGTTGATCGTCGGATTTGTGTTTTTGTTTTTCACTTATCTGGCGGGCAACGTGAAGGCGGCGGAGTATTTGCAGATTCCTTATGTGCCGGGCGCGGGCGAACTGACGGTGTTTTGCTCGGCGCTGCTCGGCGCGGGCCTGGGATTTTTGTGGTTCAACTGCCATCCGGCGCAGGTGTTCATGGGCGACACCGGGTCGCTCGCGCTGGGCGGCGCGTTCGGCATCATGGCGGTGCTGGTCCACCAGCCGTTTGTGCTGGTCATCGCGGGCGGCGTGTTTGTGGCCGAGGCGCTGTCGGTGATTTTGCAGAAGGGCTGGTTCAAGCTCACGCGGCTGCGGACGGGAACCGGGCGGCGGATTTTTTTGATGGCGCCGTTGCACCATCATTTTGAGAAAAAGGGCTGGTATGAATCGCAGGTGGTGATGCGGTTTTACATTTTGTGCGTGCTGTGCGCGGTGGTCGCGCTGGCGACGCTGAAGCTGCGGTAGAATGAACTTTATGAAACGCAAAACGGACTTGGCCGGAAGATGCTTTGCTGCTTGCACGCACGGCTCGCGGTTGTTAATTTTTTTGTCGGAAGCAGCACGGCGCGCGACGGCCGGCGGATTGTTTTGGGAATTCAATTTTTCTGCCGGTGGTCATTTCCGCGACGACTTCACTCCACTGATGAGCAATGACATTTTAACACGCCACGAAATTTTTCGAGGGAAAATTTCGCGGCGCAACAATCAAACCAAAAAACAACCGCCTCGAAGAAAGGACGCATCCGCGCCAAACCCATGAATAATCCCAATCCATTTGTCCCCAAAGGCTCCCTGTTGGAGCAGCAAAGCCAGCGCCGTTCGCGGCTCAAACTCGCCGTCTTTTGCGTGGTGCTTGTCAGCGTGAGCGGGCTGGTCGCCATGCTCATCCAAGGCTGCAAACGCGAACAACCGGCCACCGACAGTAATTTAGCGATGGATAACAGCAACCCGCCGCCAACGGACTATATGAATCCGCCGCCCGACACCAATTCGAATGTGCCGGTTCCGCCGCCAATGTCGAATCCGCCGTCGCCAATCGTAGTGCCCCCTGCGCCGGCTCCTCAAGTGCCGGTTGGAGCCGCCGGTTCAGAATACATCGTGGTTCAAGGCGACACGCTTGGCAAAATCGCCAAGGCGAAAGGCGTCTCGCTCAATGCGCTGGAAGCTGCGAACTCCGGCGTGGATTCCAAAAAATTGAAGATTAAACAAAAACTCGTCATTCCCGCTGCAACAACGCCGGGGACCGGCACGACAACGGCGACAGCGGAAACAGGCAGTGATATTTACGTTGTCAAGCCCGGCGATACGCTTACGAAGATTGCCAAAGCACATGGCACAACGATCAATGCCATTAAAGCCGCGAATCCCAATGTGGATCCGAATCACATCAAACCCAACCAGAAATTGAAAATGCCGGCGAAGGCTGAAGCCGTCGCCCCGGCTCCGGTTCAAACCGCGCCCGCGATGGCAGAGCCGACGGCTCCGATGCCGGTTCCGGTTATGCCGGGAATGACCAATTAGCCGGGCCGTTGCGGCCGGCTTTTTTGAAAAATTGAAATGAGAGTCGCCGTCACAACTCTGGCTTTTTGCGTTGCCGCCCTGCTCGCGCTGGGGCTGGTGATGCTTTATAGCTCGAGCATGACGCAGGTCGGCGCTGAATACCTCAAGGCGCAGCTTGTCTGGTGTTCGCTCGGCTTCGTCCTGTGTGTGACGGCGACGGCGCTCGATTATCAACTGCTCAAAAAAATCGCGTGGCCGCTGTTTCTCCTTGCGCTCGTGCTGCTCGTGCTCGTGTTGCTGCCGTTGCCGCACGGTCTAACCAAAAAAATCAACGGCGCGCACCGGTGGTTCATCCTGCCGGGAATGAGATTGCAGCCTTCTGAACTCGGCAAGCTCGCGCTCATCATCCTGCTCGCTTGGTATGGCGACCGGTTTCAACGCCGCATAAACACGTTGAAATGGGGGGTCGTTTTTCCCATGTTCATCATGGTTGCGATGCTCGGTCTGGTGTTTGTCGAACCCGACCGCGGCACGACGATCCTCCTCGCCGCCGTCAGCGGTTCGATGCTGCTGCTCGCGGGCGTCCGCTGGAAATTCATCGTGCCGCCGGTGCTGCTCGCTGCCGTCGGCCTGGCTGTTTCCCTCCAGCACGATCCGGTGCGCATGAAACGCATCTTTAGCTGGCTGCACCCGGAAGAAACCAAGACCGGCGTGGGCATGCAGGCGTATCAGGCCATGATTGCGTTTGGCTCCGGCGGCTGGACCGGTCTCGGCCTGGGCAATGGCCGGCAGAAACTCGGCTTCGTCCCCGAACATCACACCGATTTTATTTTTTCCATCATTGGCGAGGAACTCGGCCTGGTGGCCACGCTGCTGGTCATCGCCGCGTTTGTCGTCATCGTGCTTTGCGGCATTTACATTGCGCTGCACGCGCGCGACACCTTCGGCACGCTGCTCGCGACGGGCGTCACGCTGCTGATCGGTTTGCAGGCCGCCATCAACATCGGCGTCGTCACCAGCGCGCTGCCGAACAAGGGGCTGCCGCTGCCATTCATCAGCTACGGCGGCTCAAACATGCTGGCGATGCTGACGTGCGTCGGGATTCTGTTCAGCATCGCCCGCCGCGCCAGTCCGTCGAAAGTTTCCGCGTCGGACTTTGCCGGCCACGACAATCCTTTCGCCGCCAGAGCAACATGACCGCTTCCGAAACCAACCGGCCCTTCATCGCCATCGCATGTGGCGGGACGGGCGGCCATCTTTTTCCCGGCCTTGCCGTCGCGGAGCAGCTCAAGCGGCGCGGCTGCGATGTCGCGCTGCTCATCTCGCCCAAGAACGTGGACCAGACGGCTGTGGAATCTGTGGTCGGCATGGCAGTTTTCACGCTGCCCGCCGTCGCGTTGCAAAACAAAAATTACATTTCCTTCGCCCGCAGCTTCTGGCATTCGTTCCGTGCCGCGCGAAAAATTTTCCGGCAACGCCCACCTGCCGCCGTTCTGGCGATGGGCGGATTTACCAGCGCGCCGCCGGTTCTCGCCGCGCGAAAATTCAGCGCGAAAACTTTTTTGCACGAATCCAATACGATTCCCGGACGCGCCAACCGCTTGCTTGCGCGGTTTGTGGACGAGGCGTTCGTCGGATTTCCTGAAGTTTCCGGGAAATTGAAAGCGCGAAAAATTACGGTTACGGGAACGCCTGTGCGCCCGCAATTTTCCTCGCAATCGGCAATCGGCAATTGGCAATCGGCAATTGCACTTGGCCTCGACCCCGATCTCCCAACGATTCTGGTCGTCGGCGGCAGCCAGGGTGCGAGCGGCCTGAACGAAATGATTTTGTCGGCACTCCTGCGACTAACCGAAGAAAATTGGCAATGGCTGCATCTGACCGGCGCGAAAGATTTTGAAAAAGTAAAAAATTTTTACGTTTCACAAAAAATCAAAGCCGTCGTCAAACCGTTCCTCGTGGAAATGGATTTGGCGCTCGGCGCAGCGACTGCGTGCGTCAGCCGTTCCGGCGCTTCGTCGCTCGCGGAAATCGCCGCGATGCGGCTGCCCTCTTTGCTGGTGCCGTTTCCGGCGGCGGCGGACAACCATCAGTTTTTCAACGCGCTGGCGTTTGAAAAAACGGGCGCGTGCCGGCTGCTGGAACAAAAAAATTCAACGCCGGAAAAAACCGTCGCGTTGCTGGCTGAACTGGTCGGTAACGAATCCGCCCGGTCAACAATGCAGTCCGCGCTCGCGCAATGGCACGCGCCGCAGTCGGCGGAACAAATTGCGGAAAACATTTTGGCCGCGTTGGTTTCGGAACGCCGGTCTCTGACCCGGCTCGAAGCGGCGGATGTCGCGAAACCCACCGGGTCGGAGACCGGCGCTCCGTTCGACGATTCGCGCGCCACAGTCAAAGCTGTTTCCGCATGAATTGTCCACCGGCCATTTTGGAACACCCGATGTCAATCGCTGAAGAACTTGCCGGTCGTCTTTCCGGCGCGGCGGTCGTCCGGGAGAACGAGCCGATGGCGAGGCACACAACGCTGCGCGTCGGCGGCCCGGCGGATGTTTATGTTGAACCGGCGTCAGAGGAAGACTTGGCGAGCGTCGTGAAATTTTGCGGCGAAAACGGAATCAAGTTTTTCATTCTCGGTCGCGGCTCGAATCTCCTCGTTCGCGACGGAGGATTTCGCGGCGTGGTGATTTGTCTGGCGCAGCCGCATTTCAGCAAGATTGAAATCGTCGGCGAGAAAATTTTTTGCGGCGCGGGCGCGAAGTTAAAAAGTGTCTCGGTCGAAGCGAAGCGGAATAATTTGAGCGGCGTGGAATTTCTGGAAGGCATTCCCGGCAGCGTCGGCGGCGCGTTGCGGATGAACGCGGGCGCGATGGGCGGCGCGACGTTCGATGCCGTCGAGTCGGTGCGCGTGATGGATTTTGACGGCAACGTGCGTGAACTCGCGCCGAAGGAGATGGGGGTGGAATATCGCAGTTGCGCGACATTGAAGAATAACATTGCGCTGGGCGCGGCTTTCAAATGCAAAACGTTGCCGCGCGAAGAAATTGAAAAGCGCATGAAGGCGTTCAGCGAAAAGCGCTGGGGATCGCAGCCGGCGGCGCCGAGCGCAGGTTGCATCTTCAAAAATCCCGGCGCGATCCCGGCGGGCCGGCTGGTGGACGAACTGGGATTGAAAGGCGCGCGCGTGGGCGGCGCGGTGGTTTCCGCCGAGCATGGCAATTTTATTGTGAACGACGGCAACGCGACGGCGCGCGACGTTTTGGAATTGATCTCAATTTTGAAGGCGAAGGCGAAAGCTGAACGCGGAATTGAATTGCATACGGAAGTCGAAATCATCGGCGAAGATCGTTGACATTCAAAATGGTTGCGTTATGGTTGTTCCATGATAACGATCACAATAAAAGGTTTATCCAAAGAGGCGCACCGCGAATTGAAAAAACGCGCGGTGACGCATGGCCGTAGTTTGAACACGGAAGCTATTGCGGTGCTGGAGTCCAGCGTGCGCAGCGTGCCGGTGGACACGCAGGCATTGCTCGCGCGGGCGCGGGCGACGCGGGCGGCGATGAAGTTCAAAGGCAAGCCGTTGGACATTGTGAAACTCATCCGCCAAGACCGTGATAGTCACTGACACCAATTTGATCGCGTATTTCGCAATCCGCGATGCGAATTCGGAACTGGCAGATGCAGTTTTTGAAACGGATTCGGTCTGGGTCGCGCCTTTGTTGTGGCGCTCGGAATTACGAAGCGCGCTGACAAAATACATCTGGCACGCGGGCATGAGCTTGGAATCGGCGTTGAGGGCGTTGCATTCGGCGGAAGAAGTCATTGCCGGACGCGAATATCGCGTTTCATCCGAAAAGGTTTTGGAACTCGCCGCGCAATCCAGATGCACCGCCTATGACTGCGAGTATGTGGCGCTGGCGCAGGATTTGGGCGTGCCGTTGGTGACGGCGGACAGGCAGGTTTTGCGCGCGTTTCCGAAAATCGCCGTCTCGTTGGAAAAATTTGTGAAGTGACATGAATCAAAAATTGAACATCACGGAATGAGCCTGAATGTTTTCATTGATGTGGACGGAACATTGCTGAATAGCAATGAAGGTGTTGATCCGCGCGCCCAAGAAATTCTGCGGCAAATCCGAATGAAGTTGAATGCGGAACATCCTGATTCGGGTTTGTATCTTTGGTCTGGAGCTGGCGGTGATTATGCTCGTTCCAAAGCAGAAGAACACGGGCTTG
>DATCBW010000154.1:0-2531 GCA_036511615.1 Verrucomicrobiia bacterium
TTTGACCGATTTGGTTCCGGGTGTCGGCAGCATCGGTTATGGCACGCCCAATCCGAACAGTTCGATGCCGTTTGCAATTGATGAGGTGAGCCGGCCATTTTTCCGTCCGCCAACGACGGATGCAAACCTGACGGTGGCGATGGCCGGAATTTTTTTGGTGATGAGCCTTTATTGGGCGGTTCGTTACAACGGCTTTTTCGGCCTTATCAAACACATTTTCGGAGTGAAAATGGAGACGAGCAAGCTGGCGTATCCGCTGTTTTTCCTGCTGTTTCTGTTCATTGGCGCGATGGAACTGCTGTCGGTCGGCTTTGCACGCCCGGTCGCGCTGGCGATGCGGCTTTACGGAAACATTTTTGCCGGGGAAACCATTCTGGACATGATTTTTCACAATAATTTTATTGTGGCCGCCGTGCTTTCGACGTTCATGTATTTTTACGAAACGTTCGTCTGCCTCGTGCAGGCGTTTGTGTTTGCGATGCTGGTCGTGGCGTTCGTCGGCACGCTTTGCACGCACACGGACGAGGAACACGCCCATTAAAACATTTTTAATTTGCTCCGGCAGCGGATGCCGGGGTGACAACCAAAACCAACAGAAAGAAAAATTATGATGCTCGCACAAGCAGCCGGCAATATGACCGGCAACATACACATCGGCCTCGCCTTTGGCGGCGCGGCCATCGGCATCGGCATTGCGACCGCCGGCGGTGTCATCGCCATGGCCCGCAATCCCGGAATGTTCGGAAAAATTTTGACGTTCATGTTCGTCGGCATGGCGCTCGCCGAAGGCTGGGCGGTCATCGCGTGGCTCGTCGTCCACTAATCCGGCCATGGAAAAACTAGGAATCCAGTGGCAGATGCTGCTCGTGCAGACGATCAGTTTTGCCGCCGTCTTTTTCGTGCTGTGGAAGTGGGCCTACGGGCCGATCTTCAATATGCTCGCCGCGCGCCAGCAGAAAATCGCCGACAGCGTTGCCAATGCGGAAAAGATCAAATCCGACGTGGCGCGAACCGAGGCGGAACGCCAGAAAATCCTGGCCGACGCCGGCGATCAGGCGAACAAGCTGATTGACGACGCGCGCCAGGCCGCCGCCCGCGTGCGCGAACAGGAAACGCAAAAGGCCATTGCCGCCGCCGAACAGATTGTCGTCAAGGCGCGCGAAGCCGCCGCGCAGGAACGCGCGCAGATGCTCGCGCAACTGAAACGCGAAGTCGGCCGGCTGGTGGTGCAGACCACGACCACGGTCACCGGAAAAATACTTACGGCAGACGACCAGAGGCGGCTGGCGGAAGAAACCGAGAAACAACTGTCTGCATAATAATTGTCGGTAGGGCCGACCTGCTGGTCAGCCGGATGCGCGGTCGCGCAACCCTACCAAAATCAGGAATGAAAATTTCCAAACAAGCACAGCGCGAGGCCCGGCAACTGTTCCGCAGTTGCCACGTCAACAGCCTGCTCGACGAAAACCGCGTCCGGCAGGCGGTGATGTTGTTGTCCACGCAAAAGCCGCGCGGCTACGTCGAAATTTTGTCGCGACTGCACCGATTGGTGAAGCTGGATTTGGAGCAGCACACGGCGCGCGTCGAAAGCGCGACGTCGCTGCCTGCTGATTTGCAGGTGGAAGTTACCGGTGAAATTAAAAGGAAATACGGCGCAGGCTTGACCCTTTCGTTCGCGCAGAATCCCGCGCTGATTGGCGGCTTGCGGATTCAAGTCGGCAGCGACCTTTACGACGGCAGCGTGAAAATGCGGTTGCAGAAATTGGAAGAAAGTTTTTAACGAAATTTTATGAGTAACTTGCTACAGGAAATTGAGGCGCAAATCAGCGGTGCGAAGACCGCGACGGCCAAACAGAACGTCGGCACCGTCCGCGAAATCGGCGACGGCGTGGCGAAGATCGAAGGGCTGACCGACACGATGCTCAACGAGATGCTGGATTTCGGCAACGGCGTCACCGGCCTCGCGCTCAACCTCGAAGAAACCGAAGTCGGCGCGATTATTCTCGGCGATTACACCGGCATCAAGGAGGGCCAGGAAGTCCGCACGACCGGAAAACTACTCCAAGTGCCCGTGGGCAAAGGCTTGCTCGGTCGCGTGGTCAACGCGCTCGGCCAACCGCTCGACGGCAAAGGTCCGATTCTGGCCGAGGCGAGTTATCCGGTGGAAAAAATCGCTCCGGGCATCATCAAGCGCAAATCCGTCAGCCAGCCGGTGCAGACGGGTATCATGGCGATTGACGCGATGATTCCGATTGGCCGTGGCCAGCGCGAATTGATCATTGGCGACCGTTCGACGGGCAAGACCACGATCGGCGTGGACACGATGATCAATCAGGCGCGCATCAACAAGGCCGCCGGGGCTGCGGACGAAAAAGGTTTCCGTCCCATCTACAACATTTACGTCGCCATCGGCCAGAAACAATCATCGGTCGCGCGCGTCATTGGCGTGCTGGAAGAAGCGGGCGCGATGCCTTACACGATTGTCGTTGTCGCAGCGGCTTCCGATTCGGCATCAAACCAGTATCTCGCGC
>DATCBW010000155.1:0-27028 GCA_036511615.1 Verrucomicrobiia bacterium
CAACGAAGTCGTCGGACCGTTCGGCACCGGAACCGTGTTCGGCGGTCAAACCACGCCGTTGTCCTTGATCCGCGCCGGACTCGCGTTCAAAGCGACGCGGATCGGCCAATTGTTAGACGCGTTGCGGGGAGCGGCGCAAAAATCCGCCGCCGCGTGCGGTGAATGGGAAGGCATGGCTGCGTTCGTCAAATATAAAATACCCGCTTCCGACCCGCGCCTTGACGCGGTCTATAAAAATTTCGGGCAAAATCTGAAAGACATCATTGCCGCCGGCCAAAATAGCGGCGCGAAAGTTGTATTAAGCACGGTCGGGGTGAACTTGAAAAATTGCGCCCCGTTTGCGTCGCTGCACCGTCCCGGCCTTGCGGAATCCCAACTCAACGACTGGCAACGCGTCTTCGATGCCGGCGTTAAAGCCCAGGCGGGCGGAGACGTTCGGCAGGCGGCAACTGACTACGATCAAGCGGAACAAATTGATGACCGTTTTGCGGAGTTGCGTTTCCGCCGCGGCCAGTGCGCGCTGGCACTGAAAGATGACGGGGCGGCCCAAAAGGAATTTGCCGCAGCGCGCGATCTGGATGCCTTGCGTTTCCGCTGTGACAGCCGGCTCAATGACATCATCCGGCAGCAGGCGGTGGGCGATGTCTTGCTGGCTGACAGTGAACGGGCGCTGGCGGAGGCGAGTCCGGACGGCATTGCCGGCGACGAATTCTTTTATGAACACGTCCATCTCACGTTCCAAGGCAACTATGTCCTGGCCGGTGCCATCGCCAAAAACGTGGAGAGTGCATTGAAGCTTCCTGAAACCGCCGCCTGGCCGGACATTGCCCAATGCGCGCACCGCCTCGGCCACACGCCGCGCGACACGCAACTGGCCCTGTCAATGTTGTTCGGGCGGCTTTCGGACGTTCCCTTCACTTTCCAGTTCGACCACGACGAAGAAATGCGCCGCCTGACTGAAACCGCGCGCGAACTGCCGCCGGCCAATTCGGCGTCGGCGCTGCGCGAGGCCCAGTCCGCCGCCGAGACTGCGCTCGCGCAGTGGCCCGATGATGCCGGGCTGTGGGAACAACTGGGTGAAATCAAGCAGGCGCAGGGAGATGATGCCGGGGCGGTTGTTGCCGCCGGACATTCACTTGATCTGGTGCCCAGCAGCGCCCAGTGCTGGCTGCTTTATGGGACTCTGCTGGCACAGGAAGAGAAATACGATGAGGCAGTCGCGGCCTTTAAGCGGGTCTTTACGCTCAATCCGCAGGCCGTCTGGGCCATGCAAAATCTCGCCTTGTGCCTGGAAAAACTTGGCCGCCGCGACGAGGCCATCGCGGAATTCAAACGCACCGTCGCCCTGAAACCGGATTACGGCACGGCCTGGCTGGGGCTTGGTCAGCTTTATGAACAAATGGGGCGCACCAACGACGCGCAGCAATGCTACAACACGGCGTTGACCAATCGCGTCAATCAGGCGGACGATCTGGCCACGCTGGCGCGCTTTTGCTTCAGCCGCCGCTGGTTTGGACTGGCCGTCACTAATTTTGCCGCTGCCATTGAGATCAGCCCGTCGGATCCCGGCTTGCGCATGGAATCCGGTCGGGCGCTGGCGGCGTTCGGCCGGCATGAGGAATCCGCCCGGCAATATCAGGCGGCCGTTGGATTGGAGCCTGACCAGCCTCAACCACATATGCAACTGGGTTTTGAACTGGGCCGGCTTGGACAGGCCGCCCAAGCCGAGCAGCAGTTTCGGCAAACCTTGCAACTGAATCCCAATTCAATCGAGGCGCGCGTGGACTTGGGCATCGCCTTATACGAACAGGAGAAACTTGATGACGCCCTCAAACAATTTGAGGACGTTCTTCAACGCAACCCCAAGGATCCAACCGCCCAGCATTATGTCCAGCTATTGCGGAATCGGATGCCTTTGCCAAAGCCGCCCGACAAATAGCAAACACCGGCGAAACCGTTCATGTCGTCACCACCAGTCAGATCGGGAAGGTTCCCTGACACCGGCAACGGTCTGACGCCACAGGATTTCACGGGGAAACGAGTCGGGAGAAGAAACTGCCATTTGTGTTGCCGACGGGAATGACAATGGTGTTCGTCCCGGTTGAACCTGAAACCGCCAACCAATAACCGCAGCATCTTGCCAGCGTTTAATTGCTGCCAAACGTTGCATATGCGCAGTTAAGCCGGAACGATTCGGCTTGATGAAAGGCGGACCCGTGGAGTTTGGCCCGCCAATCCCCCAGCCCCGGTTCCGTCCCGCACGTCAGCGTGGAAGCAAACTGTTTCGGGGAGTTATTCACGCCCCGTCTTGGCCAGCCGTTCGGTGATTTTGCCCGGATCATAAACACATCCGGCCCACGTCCCGCCGCTGGCCAGTTGCAGCGCGGCCCAGAGTTTGGTGTCGTCCGGCAGCGCGGGATTGGCCGCCAAATCGGTTCGCATGGAACGTCGTGCGAGAATCTTTTCCCCGGCTTCAGAACCGAAACGCCGCCCTTCCTCGCCGACGAGATCAATGCTCCCGGTAATTTCTTTCCGGTCAATGACGATGCGCACGCGGTCGCCATCCAAAATTTTTCCGATTGGTCCCCCCGCCAGACCTTCCGGGCCGATATGGCCGATGCACGCGCCGGTGGAAACGCCGGAGAAACGCGCGTCTGTCAGCAGGGCAACCTGCTTGCCGTGCGCCAGGGATTTCAAAGCGCCGGTGACCTGATACGTTTCCTCCATGCCCGTGCCCATCGGTCCGACGCCCGCAAGCACCAGCACATCGCCAGCCTGGATGCGGCCTTGTTTGATCGCGGTCATCGCATCCTTCTCGTTCACAAAAACGCGCGCTGGTCCTTCGTGACGATAAACTCCAGTTGCATCAAACCGGCTCGGATCAATCGCCGCCACTTTCACCACGGAACCTTCCGGCGCAAGATTGCCGCGCGGAAAAACCAATGTGCCGCTCATCCCTTTCGACTGCGCGACTGCGGGCGAAAAAATCACCTCGTCCGCATGGACTCCGTCGTGTTGCTGTAACAAATCGCGGAAGCGCGTGCGGCGTTCGGATTTTTCCCACCAGTCGAGATTCTCGCCCAATGTTTTGCCAGTCACGGTAAGCACGTCGCAATTGAGCAATCCGAGTTGCCGCAAATGCAGCATGACCTCCGGCACGCCGCCGGCGAGAAACACGCGCACGGTCGGATGATGCACCGGGCCGTTCGGCAGCACGCTGACGAGTCGCGGCACGCGGCGGTTGACGGCGATCCAGTCTTCGACAGTTGGCCGCTTCAAACCGGCGGCGTGTGCGATGGCCGGGATGTGCAGGAGCAAATTTGTTGAACCGCCAAATGCCGCATGAACGACCATGGCGTTTTCAATGCTGGCGTTGGTCAAAATATCCCGCGTGAACGTGTTGTTTTCCGCCAGCCGGTGCACGGCCCGCGCCGAGCGTTTCGCAATGTCCAGCCAGACCGGCTGGCCCGATGGAGACAACGCGGAGTGCGGCAAAGAGATGCCGAGCGCTTCGCCCACCACTTGCGACGTGGCCGCCGTCCCCAGAAACTGGCAGCCGCCACCGGGCGAACCACAAGCACGGCAGCCCAATTCCGCCGCCTCCGACAGCGTAACCGTGCCTTGTGCGAAACGCGTGCCGAGCGTTTGCACTGCGCCGGCATCCTCACCGTTGCTCGGCGGCAACGTCACGCCGCCGGGCACGACCACACTTGGCAGGTCGCGCAGGCCGGCCACTGCCATCATCATCGCGGGAAGTCCCTTGTCGCAGGTCGCGATGCCCAGCACGCCCGAGCGGCGCGGGAGCGAACGCGCGAGCCGCCGGAAAAGAATCGCGGCGTCATTGCGATACGGCAGGCTGTCGAACATTCCCGTCGTGCCTTGCGTCCGACCATCACACGGGTCGGAGCAAAAGCCGGCAAACGGAATCGTTTTCAGTTTGCGAAATTCTTCCGCCGCCGCCTGGACGAGCAATCCGATTTCCCAGTGTCCGGTGTGATAACCAAGCGCGATGGGTTTTCCGTCCGGCGCACGCAATCCGCCTTGCGTGCTTAAGATCAAAAATTGTTTGCGCCCGAGTTCGGCTGGATTCCAGCCCATTCCGGCGTTCTGCGTGAGGCCGAACAAATCGCCGCTGGGATTTTTCAGCAGCATTTCCTCCGTGATGGGCAGGCTTCCCGCCGGGCCGCTCGCGCTGGTTTTGATTTCGTAAATGCCCGGGACTGCAGAGTCGAACACATCACAGACGGAATTCATGGAAATCATTTAAGCAGTTTCGATGCAAATGAAAATCAGAATTATGATTAGACGAATCCAAACGTGCCTGCTAAAACTTTCAGAATTCATCTATGACCCAAAAGCGCTGGCTATACATCATCCCTGTCGCGCTGATCATGTATACGATTTCGTATATTGATCGCACCAACATCTCCCTCGCGCTCACCCCCAATATCTCGACGATGATGAAGGATCTGTTGATGGACGACAAAATGAAGGGCGAGGCGGCGGGAATCTTTTTCCTGGGCTATCTGTTGCTGCAAATTCCCGGCGGCTATTTTGCCTCGCGCTGGAGCGCCCGCAAAGTCGTCAGCCTGTGCCTGGTCGCCTGGGGCGTGTGTGCGATTGCGTGCGGTTTTTCGCGGAACTTCCATCAGTTTGAAGTGGCGCGGTTTTTTCTGGGCGTGGCGGAGAGCGCGGTTTTTCCCGCCACGCTGGTGCTGCTGGCGAACTGGTTTCCGCGTGCCGAACGCGCCCGCGCCAACAACGGCTGGTTTCTGTGCCAGCCGCTGGCCGTGGCCGGCTCCGCGCCGATCACCGGCTGGCTGCTGGGCGCCTACGGCTGGCGGCAAATGCTCATTCTCGAGGGCTTGCTGCCGTTCATCTGGCTGCCGATTTGGTGGTTCTGTGTCCGCGATCATCCGCGCGAGGCTAAATGGATTTCCACCGAGGAAAGGAATTATCTTGAAACCACGCTGCAAAAAGAGGCCGCCGAGCGCGAGCCGCCGCAGCAAATTTCCTGGCTCGCGCGCCTGGCGCATCCGTCGGTGTTCGTGATGGTGGCGCTGTATTTCCTGCACAACTGCGCGGCTTACGGCTCCATGACTTTTTTTACGACCACGCTCAAGGGACAAGGCTTCACTCCGCTGCAATACGGATTTCTGTTTGCCGTGCCCTACGCCGTGACCGCCGTCGTGATGGTGATCAACTCGTGGCATTCGGACAAAACGCACGAACGCCGCGGCCATGTGGCGGCGGTTTATGTGATGAGCGGTATAAGTCTGATTCTAAGCGTGTTGTTAAGCGGCCATTTCTGGATTTCCTATGCGTTTTTGTGTCTGGCCATTCCCGGCCCGTTCGCGGCGATGGCACCGTTCTGGGCGATTCCGGGCGAAACCCTGCCGCGCAGCGTCATGGGCGTGGTCATGGGCCTCGTGAACGCCTTCGGCAACCTTGGCGGTTTCGTCGGGCCATTGATCGTTGGTTGGCTGAAAGACATATATCACAGCACCGCCCCGGGCTTCACCACGCTGGGAATCGGGATGCTCGGCTGCGCGTGCCTGGCGTTTTTGCTGCCGAAAGCCGCGCCGCAAATCCGGCTGGCCTCTACAAAATGAATTATGAAAATCTGTCGCTTCAAAAATAAAACAAAGCAAGATCACGCAATTCACATTGGTCTGGTGACCGAAGATTCAAAGTTAATTGATCTTTCCGCCGCCGGCATCACCTACCTCACCCCGCTGCTTGAGGCCGAAAACCCGCTGGCACTTGTGCGGCATATCGCCGGCGCCAATCTGCCGCGCATCGCGCTGTCGGAAATTCAATTGCTCGCGCCGGTGGGGCGGCAGGAAGTTTGGGCGGCGGGCGTGACCTACCTGCGCAGCAAGGCCGCGCGCATGGAGGAATCGGATTTCAGCGCGTCGGCCTACGACAAGGTTTATGCCGCCGAACGGCCGGAAATTTTTTTCAAATCATTGCCCCAGAAAGTCGTCGCCCCGGGCGAAGCCGTCGGCATCCGCCGCGATGCGAAATGGAACGTGCCGGAGCCGGAGCTGGCGCTGGTGCTGAATTCGCGCGGAAAAATTGTCGGCCACACCGTCGGCAATGACATGAGTTCGCGCGACATCGAAGGTGAAAATCTGTTGTATCTGCCGCAGGCCAAAACTTATGACCGTTCCTGCGCCCTCGGGCCGTGGATTGTTTTGGGCACACCGGAAGCGCAGGCGCGTGAATGGACGATCAAACTCGACATTTTGCGCGACGGAAAAAATGTTTTCACCGGCGAAACTTCGGTGAGCCAGATCAAGCGCCGCTTCGAGGAACTCGCGGAATTTCTCTTCCGCAGCCAGGTCTTCCCGCACGGGGCGATTTTGCTGACCGGCACCGGCATCATCCCGCCAGATACGTTCACGCTGAATGAACGCGATGTGGTGCGCATTGAAATATCCGGCATCGGAGTTTTGGAAAACCCCGTGGCCGTGGTTTAAGAAATGGTCACGGTTTATTTTGCATGACCCGGCACGGTTTCAAAATAACCCGCACACCGAACAACAATCCAATCAAACATAACCATGCCGCCAACCACACCCGCCGCCGCCAAAGAGGGACTCAAGACAAAAGAATATGTTGGTTACGCGCTGGGCGACACGGCTTCAAATCTGTTCTTCCAGACCTTCGGAATTTTTCTGACCTATTTCTATACCGATGTCTGGGGGCTGGCTCCGGCGGTGATCAGCACCATGTTTCTCGTAATCCGCTTTTTTGACGCGGCGACGGATCCGTTGATCGGACTGATGGCGGATCGCACACAGACGCGCTGGGGAAAATTTCGCCCCTATCTGCTCTGGTTTGCGATTCCTTATGGATTGGGCGGTTATTTGCTGTTTGCGAGTCCCCATTTGGGAGATTCGGGCAAGCTAGTGTATGCCTACCTCACTTATGGATTCATGATGTTGATGTATTCATTCATCAACGTTCCGTATTCTTCGATGCTCGGAGTGATCAGCCCGTCGCCGCGCATCCGAACGAAGGCTTCGAGCTATCGTTTCGTGGGCGCGTTTGGCGGCGGCCTGCTGGTGTCGTTGTTCGTCCGTCCGCTCGTGGCATGGCTTGGTGGCGGGGTCAACGAAGCCGGCAAGGTCATTCACGAATTGAGAGGTTTTCAGCTTACGATGTTGATTTTCGCCGTCCTTTCCGTCGTGATGTTTCTGATTTGTTTTGCCACGACCAAAGAGCGGGTGACGGTTCCGCGCGGGCAGAAGAACAATGCGTGGGGCGAGCTGGGAGAACTGCTGCGCAACTATCCGTGGATGATGATGCTTCTGGCTGCAATTTTTTCGCTCACTTACATCGGCCTGCGCAACGGCAGCGCGATCTACTATTTCAAATATGTTGCAGGATACGACAACACGCCGGTGTTGTTCGGCAAGTTCGACCGTGTCACCGTGTTTCTTTCCCTCGGCATGGCGAGTCAGATGCTGGGTTCCTATTGCCTGAGTTTTTTTGCCAGGATTGCGGACAAACGAATTCTTTCGTATTCGCTCACGGCCTTCACGGCGGTTTGCTGGGCGGCATTTTATGTCATCCCCAAGGATAATTTTCCATTGCAACTCGTGGTGCAGGCGCTCGGCTGCTTCAGCATGGGGCCGGCCTCGGCGTTGGTCTGGGCCATGTATGCCGACGTGGCCGATTATGGCGAATGGAAATTCGGACGCCGCTCGACGGGACTGGTCTATTCAGCGTCACTTTTTGCCATCAAGACCGGCACGGCATTCGCGGGGATGCTGCTGCCTTGGATTCTCGCCAAATACGGTTACATCGCCAACGTCGCGCAGACCGCCACTTCCATTCTCGGCATCACGCTCGCGTTCTCGCTGTTCCCTGCGGGGTTCGCGATTCTCAAGGCCATTTCGCTGTGGATTTATCCGTTGAGCCAGGCCAAGGTAAATCAAATCGAAACGGAACTCGCCGCCCGCCGCGCCGACTCAAGTCTCGAAACCAAACCCGTATGACCATCCGCAATCCAATTCTCCCCGGGTTCAATCCCGACCCGTCCATCGTCCGCGTCGGCGATGATTATTACATCGCTACTTCGACGTTCGAATGGTTTCCCGGCGTGCAGATCCATCATTCGCGCAACTTGGTGAATTGGCGGTTGCTCACGCGCCCGCTCAATCGCGCCAGCCAGCTTAACATGCTCGGCGATCCCGACTCGTGCGGCATCTGGGCACCGTGCCTCACTTACGCGGACGGACTTTTCTGGCTGATTTACACCGACGTGAAACGCTACGGCCGCACAACCGTCGGCGGCGCAAGCGGCGCTTCGTTGCGCGATTTTCACAATTATCTCGTCACTTGCCCGACGATTGACGGCGAATGGTCCGATCCGGTTCACATGAACAGCAGCGGATTCGATCCGTCGCTGTTTCACGACGACGATGGCCGGAAGTATTTCGTGAACATGCTTTGGGATCATCGTCCGGGAAACAACCGCTTTGCCGGAATTGTTTTGCAGGAATACTCGGCGAAAGAGCGCAAGCTCGTCGGCGAACGGAGAAACATTTTCAAAGGCACGCCGCTCGGCTTCACCGAAGCGCCGCATCTCTACAAACGCAACGGCTGGTATTATCTGCTCACGGCGGAGGGCGGCACCGGCTGGGGACATGCCGTCACGATGGCGCGCTCGCGGAAATTGACCGGGCCATACGAACTCCATCCTGACACATACATCATGAGTTCGCGCCACCGGCCCGACGCCGAACTGCAACGCGCCGGTCACGCAGATTTGGTCGAAACGCAGAATGGCGAAACTTATATGGTCTATCTCTGCGGCCGGCCGCTGCGCAATCGCGGCCGCTGCACACTGGGTCGCGAAACGGCGATCCAGAAAATGGTTTGGGGCAAGGACGATTGGCTGCGCACGCTGGACGGAAATGGAATTCCAACCCTGGAAACGCCCGCACCGACGTTGCCGGCTCATGCCTTTCCGCCACCGCCATTGCGTGAAGATTTCAATTCGCCGCAACTACCAATTGATTTCCAATGGCTGCGCACACCGCACGCGGAGGAAATTTTCAGCCTCACCGCGCGACCCGGTTTTCTTAGGCTGTTTGGCCGCGAAACCATCGGCAGTTCATTCCGGCAATCGCTCGTTGCCCGCCGCCAACAGTCACATTGCTTCAGCGCCGTAACGGTCATCGAGTTTGAGCCGGAACATTTTCAGCAGATGGCAGGTTTGGTCTGTTACTACAACAGTTACAAATTTCATTATCTCTACCTCTCGCACGACGAAACGGCAGGCAAACATCTGCGCGTGATGACCTGCACACCCGACTCGCCGCAAACCGACGCCTTCACGCCGCCCATTACCATTCCATCAGGCAAACTGGTTCATTTGCGCGTTGAAATTGATTACGAGCGGCTCTACTTCGCATATCGCGTCGAAGGCGAGGACAAGGACTGGTGCTGGCTGCCGCAACAATTCGACGCGAGCATTTTGTCCGACGAAGCCAGCGCGCCCGGCCAGCCGAATTTCACCGGCGCATTCGTCGGCATGGCCTGTCAGGACATGGCGGGAACCGCCCGCCCGGCGGACTTTGATTTTTTTGAATACTGCGAGCGTGGTTACCGTGAGAATCCTGTCGAAGCATAAAAGTCGAGCCAACCAAACGGCTGACCTTCCGCAAAGGTAAATTCGTCAACTTCCCGATGGGCGATGGTTGGTGGTTTATTCAAAGCTGATCCAGTCCAAGTCAACATTGGCGTCTTCGTTCTGAGTCACAACCAAATCGTGGACGCCGGTTGGAACGCTGTGGAGTTTTGCATTAACGACATTCCATTCGGAATTTTTTCCGATTTCTACTTTTGCGAGCACGGGGCCGTCCACTTTATCAAGACGGATTTCAATGGATCCTCCGGTGGATGAGGCGGCCCGGACGTTCACCGACTTCAACCCATTCTGTCCGAAATCTACCCGGTCAAATTGAACCCAGGTGTTCTTTCCATTAAGCGAAATCTTCCATCCTTCAAATGTGTTCGTGGGATTCAGGAATGAATCCGTCACGCCTTCCTTGCTGATGTCGCTGTAGCGGTCAATTTGGATTTTGCTTTTCGCGTCCACAATCCCGACGCCGCGCAGGGTGGGAATGACTTTTTGAATGGTTCCGTCGTCGTTGAAATGCAGATAGTCAACCCGCACCGACCGGTTCTTGTCGAAATTCGGGGACAACTGCTTGTCGTGATAAAACAGATACCACTGTCCCTTGTATTGCACGATTGAGTGATGCTCGGTCCAGCAACCGCTCTTGTTTGTATCCGTGATGACACCCATCCACTTATACGGCCCAAACACGTTGGTGGAAATCGAGTATTCGAGCTCCTCCGCGCCCTGTCGCCCCGCCGCGTCGGGCACCGCGTGCGGATAAGTCAGGTAGTAAATGCCGTTTCGCTTGAAGGCAAAGGGGCCTTCGATCAGTCCGGGCCGAGGCAGATTGGCAATCCGTTGCGGCCGGGATTCGACTGCGACCATGTTGTCGTTCAACTTGGACACGGAGATTCCGCCCGCCGCCGTGAACAAATAAGCGCTGCCATCGTCATCTTGCAGGACGCACGGATCAATTCCGCCCACGCCGGCCACCGGCTGGTCCAGAACCTTCCAGGGACCGTCAGGTTTGTCCGAGGTGGCCACCCCGATTCTGCCTCCGACGGGAAAATAGAAATAATACGTCCCGTTCTTGAAAACGCAGTCCGGCGCCCACATGTCGTAACCCTTGCGGTTCAGCCAGGGAACATTGGTCTGGTTGCAAATGACCCCGTGATCCTCCCAGTCCGTCAGATTTTCGGAAGAGAAGACATGATAGTCCTCCATGCAGAACCAGTTTTGCCGCGCACCGCTGCCCGGCGGGACGGGAATATCGTGGGAAGGATACAGATAAATTTTCCCTTCAAACACCCTCGCCGTCGGATCGGCGGTGAATTGATCCAGGATGATGGGATTCGTGGCGCGGGTGTTGTGGACAAAAAACAAACCCGCAAAACCGAATGCCAGTAGGTAAAATTTGTATTTCTTCATGTCATTATTTTTTTGTGGGCGACGTGTCTCAACAGTCATGGTTGACCCTTTCTGGTCACTTTGCCTGCAATTCCAGAACCGTGATGGAACACGGCTGGAACGTGCGCGTAAAGCTGGTGCCGAGTTCCTTGATCTTTTCGGTTACTGGAACGACGTGCTGCGGATCTTTGATGGTGTTGGTTTCTGTGCGGTTCGCGGCTTGAAGCACGGTGGCGGTGCCTTTGGACGAAACGGATTTCACGCCGTTGACTTCGATCTTCACGTCCTGCGGCGTGTCCGCGCTGTTGACGATTTTCAGTGTGATTTTGCCGCTCGCGCTGTCGCGGGTGGCGGAATAGAACAGCGACTTGAGTTGCCGCGTCCCGCCGCCACGTCCCGCCGGCGCTGACCTGACCGGCAGATTTTGCGCTGAAATGGCCAGCACCTCGTCGCCCTTCTGAAGGCTGAACATTTTCTGTGCGTAATACGCTGGCGAACCGTAGCTGTTCAGCGCGTCGTAGCCGATCAAATTATGGCTCCATTGCATGGAACGGTCGCGGCCGGTGAGCTGGCTGACGTTGACAAACAACGGCGCGTAGCAGTGCATCAGCACGATGTCGGCGTTGCGTTCCATGCAGCACATCCAGGCGGCGTCACCGAGTGCGCCGGCCATGGTGGGCGTGGGCGAACTGGGCTGCGTGGCCCATTCGCCGACGAAGACTTTGGTCGGACTGTTGCGGTTGCGCGTGTCATACATGAACGACTGCCCTTCCATCTCTTCTTCAGAACGATAGTAATGCTCGTCGTTCACGTCCGCCACGCGGCTTTTGACGTCCGTGGTGGAGATGATTTTGATCTGCGGATATTTCGCCCGGATGGCGTCGAAGAATTGCGCGAACCGCCATTCGTAGCTGTGGGAATTGTCGAAGAAATCCTCGTTGCCGATTTCAACGTAGTGCAACGGGAACGGTTTCGGGTAGCCGTCCTTGATGCGTTGAGCGCCCCATTTGGTCGAGGCGTCGCCGGTTACATATTCAATTTCGCCCAACGCATCCTGAACGTAAGGCTGCAACGCCGCGCTGTTGGTGACATGATCGTGGTTCAACGTGTAACCGGCGAACACGGCCAGCACCGGTTCCATGCCGATGTCCTGGCACCAGCCGAGAAATTCCGGCAGGCCGAAACCGTCCGTGGACCAGTAGCCCCAGCAACTTTTATGGCCGGGACGCTGCTCCAACGGGCCGATCATTTGTTTCCAGTTAAACCGGTTGACGAAATCGCTGCCCTCGACGTAATTGCCGCCGGGAAAACGCAGGAACTTCGGCTGCGCATCCGCGAGCAATTGCGAAAGGTCCTTCCGGTCGCCGTTCGGGCGGTTCTTGTAAGTCGGCGGAAAGAGCGAAATCTCCTGCAACCAGATGGTTCCGGGCGCGGTCGTGGTGATTTTGAAAACGTTGTCCTTCGATGGCGTTACACTTTTTGTTTTCAGCGTCGTTTCAAATTTCTTCCAGTCACCGGTGATGCCTGAAATTTTCGCCGACGCAAACATCGTTTTGCCGTCCGTGCTTTCGATGCTCACCGTGAGCGGGCCGGTGAATCCGGGCGCCGCCTTTGCGTAGAAGGAAACTTTGTAAGTGGTCCTGGACTCCACGGGAATGCCCCAGTAGCCGCCGTTGGCGACACCCGCCGGGGAAGTTTTTGACGCCGCCGAAGCGTCCACCTTGAGGCTCACGTTCAGCGCGTCGTTCAACGGCGTGCCGGGGTCGAGCACCAGGGACGCGCCGCCGACGCTGTTCCAGAATCTGGGCCGGGTGTTGGCGCGATAAGTGGCCGGGTAATACTTCGCGGGATCATAGTCGTTCGCCCGGATGTTCGGCTGGACGGAGTCCTCCTTGAACGTGCAGTTGCGGATGAGCTGGGCGTAAAGCCCGCCTTCGTAGGAATAATTGATCTCCTCGGTCATCAGCCCGTAGAACATCGGCGGCATTTTTGCCGTGACTTTGTCGGCCTGAATTTGCACGACCGGCAAGTCCGTTTGCGCGAAGGCAACTGTCGTGGCGGACAAAATGGAAATGGAAACTGCGGACATGGCGGACGCCATGTGGCGCGTGAATAATTTGATGAGGTTCATGGCGCGATTATGGGTTGGCCGTCTTCAAAAGTCATCATCAAAGTTGTTTCAAAACGGGACTGCGCGTCAATGTTCCTCCAGTTTTGGCAGCGTCCTAATTTGAAATTCGGAGCGCGAGCTGACATACAAGCCATTAAATACTTTATGATACCAAAAAAGCCAACATCAGTATTCGGCTCTTTTACTGAAATCCCATGCGTTTCTGTTCTTCCAAAGACTCCGGCAAATCCGCAATCGCCACGACGTATTGAACGGGTATTGAGAAACGCCGCTTTTCCTTATTCTGTTTGGGGATTACCACAATTTCCAAAAACCCAAGCTGCTCATAAGAAACAGAGGAGGCAAAAACCATCTTCATTTCCCCGTAAATCTGAATATGATCCTTTAACATGGCAAAAAGGACTTCAGGACTATCAGGATGAATTAGAACGGCGTGGGCTTTTGGCTTCATTATAGTTTGCGCTCGCTGCGCCAATCAGGACGTTGCGTGCCCGGTCTGCATTAGTCAATCCTGTTTTGGCAACCGCCGTCCTGATTTTGCCCGCTTCATCGCCGTTATTCACCGAGCCATTGCACCGGAGCGCGCAAGGTCGTTCGCAGCGGCAATCCTGACAGGGATTTAATCAGCACATCCTACGTTGAACGCACCAATTTGAGCGTGCGCTTGTTCAACCGCAGGTTCACGCGCCTTTGTCTTGGCTGGTCGCGCAAGCTGGCAAACCACCGTCATTCCGTGGCTTTGTTCACCGTCGCGCACAACTTCTGCAAGGTGCATCAGACGCTTGGTTGCGCTCCGGCTTTAGGCGCGCGGCTCACAGACCATAATTGGACGATTGGCGAACTCGTAAAAAAACTTCAAACACAAACTTGACATACACGACCCCCGTTTTGCCTGTTGGTTATCATTATGGACAGAACGGGAATTTTATTCGAAGCTGTGTGAAACAATTCACCATGTCACAAATGAAACCGCCTCGTTTCACATCAATTGCTTTTCGCCGCGCCGCGCTGGTTCTGTCAATCGTCGTCCTCATTTCATTCGCACGCCACGCATCGGCTCTTGGAGAAACACCTTTTGTGGACACGGCATTTGCGCCAGGAGATTTCGCGCTGGTGGATGCGCAGACGGCGGACATTCTTGTCGCAACAAACGACTGGCCGGGCGTCATTCGCGCGGCCGGTGATCTGGCCAAAGACGTAAATCGCGTCACCGGAAAATCGCCGGCCATTGTCAACGACCCCAAACCTGCCGGAAAAAACGCCGTCATTATCGGCACCATCGGCAAAAGCGGAATCATTGACCGCCTGATCCAAGAAAAGAAAATTGACGCCTCGGAAATCGCGGGCAAATGGGAATCGTTTTTCCTGCAAGTGGTTTCCAATCCGCTGCCCGGCATTGACAGCGCCTTGGTCATTTGCGGCAGCGACAAGCGCGGGACGATTTACGGAATCTATGATTTGTCCGAACAGATCGGTGTTTCGCCGTGGTATTATTGGGCAGACGTGCCGGCGACACATCACGACCAGCTTTTCGTTAAGGCTGGAAAATTCATTCAAGGCCCGCCATCGGTGAAATATCGCGGCATTTTCCTAAATGATGAAGCGCCGGATTTGTCGAACTGGATTCACGAAAAATACGGCAACGCTCCCGGCTACTCCGGCGCGGCCAATTATGGTTCCGGATTTTACACCAACCTGTTTGAATTGATGCTCCGCATCCGCGCCAATTATCTCTGGCCCGCCATGTGGAACAACGCCTTCAACGAAGACGACACGAACAATCCCGTGCTGGCCGACGAATACGGCATCGTCATGGGCACGTCACATCAGGAACCAATGATGCGTGCCCAAAAAGAATGGGACCGAAAATACTCGCGTGAATACGGCAGTTGGAATTACGCGAAAATCCCGAATGTGGTTTCCAATTTCTGGCGTGACGGCATCGAACGCAACAAAAATTACGATAATCTCATCACCATCGGCTTGCGCGGTGCGAACGACACGCCGATGGCTCCGGGCGGCCCAGAAGCGAACCGGACGCTGCTGGAAAAAATTGTGTCCGACCAACGAAACATTCTCGCCGACGTCGTCAATCCCGATGTCACCAAAGTGCCGCAGGTCTGGTGCCTCTACAAGGAAGTGATGGATTACTACAACGCCGGAATGCGCGTGCCGGACGACGTGACGCTGTTGTGGGCCGAGGACAATTGGGGCGACGTCCGCCGACTGCCGACCGCCGAGGAACGCAAACGCAGCGGCGGCGCGGGAATTTATTATCATTTCGATTACCATGGCGGCCCGCGGAGTTATCAGTGGCTCAACACCAGCCCGATTCCAAAAATTTACGACCAGATGTCGCTCGCCAAGCAATATGGCGCGGACCGGGTTTGGATTGTCAACGTCGGCCATTTCAAAGGCTACGAATTCCCGTTGGAGTATTTCATGAACCTCGCGTGGAATTCCGACCGCTGGACAAATGACAATCTCGGCGAGTTCACCCGCCTTTGGGCAAAGGAACAATTCGGCCCGCAATACGCCGCCGACATCGCGGACATCCTGTCCAAATATTCAAAATACAACGGTCGGCGCAAACCGGAGCTGCTGGATGCGAACACTTACAACCTCGTGGATTATCAGGAATTTGAAACGGTCGTCGCCGATTACAATGCCATCGCCGCCAAGGCGCAGGAAATTTCCGACAAATTGCCGGAAGAAAAACGCGCCGCCTTTTACGAACTGGTTTTGTTTCCCACCAAAGCTTCGGCGCAATTGAACGAAATGTATCTGGCCGCCGCCAGGAACGCGATATATGCCAGTCAAGGCCGCGCCAGCGCGAACGATTACGCCGATCAAACGCGGTCGTTGTTTGCCGCCGAAACGAATCTGATGAGTTATTTCAATCACGATTTTCTCGATGGCAAATGGGATCATTTCATGGACCAAACCGTCATCGGTTACACCAGTTGGAACGATCCGCCGCGAAACAGTCTGAACGCGGTCAGATTGCGGGAGATTGACGTGCCGGACGCGGCGGCGATGGGCGTGGCCGTGGAAGGCTCGACCGCTGCGGTGACAAACGGCGAAGTGACGCTGCCGCAATTTGATTCGTTCAACCTGCAGAAGCATTACATTGACGTGTTTAATAAAGGGAAAACAAATTTTGATTTCACGATTCAGGCAGATAATCCATGGATTCATTTTGAAATACCTGAATCATTTGGAGCTCAACTTGAAGCTGATAATGGACATGAATTTCTCCATATTAATTTCAAAAAAGATGTGCGCATCTTGGTCAATGTGGCTTGGGACAAAGTGCCGAAAGGCTCGGCAAACGGAACGGTGAAAATTTCCGGCGCAGGCGGCGAAGCGACGGTGAACGTCAACGCGTTTAATCCGATTGAAGTGGCGCGCGATTCGCTGCAAGGTTTCGTCGAAGGCGACGGTTACGTTTCCATCGAGCCGGAACATTTCACAAAAGAAACCGATGCGGGAAAAAATCGCTGGATCAAAATTGAAGATTACGGCCGCACGTTGTCCGGCATGAGGACGACCGGCCCGGCCAACGCGCCCGCCGCCGTTCCCGAAAAAGATTCGCCGTGCCTCGAATACAAGATGTATCTCTTCAATGTGAAAACGTCGGAAGTTGCCGCTGTGACGTCGCCGGTTTTGAATTTCATGCCTGACCGCCCGGTTCGTTACGCCGTTTCATTCGACGACGAAACGCCGCAGGTCGTCACGCTCGTGCCGAAAGATTACAACGCGCAAAACGGAAATCGCGATTGGGAAAATGCCGTTAAAGACAACGCCCGCGTCGCCCAATCCACGCACACGCTCGCCGCGCCCGGCTATCACACGCTGAAATTCTGGATGATTGATCCGGGCGTGGTGCTGCAAAAAATCGTTGTTAACACCGGCGGTCTGCGCGCAAGCTACCTCGGCCCGCCGGAAAGTTATCACCGCCTGCCCCCTGCCGCCAAATGAAAAGCCCCTTCAAGTTTCACCAAAATTCGAATTCGCGTTTGCCGAAGACACATTTGAGCATGGTTCGCAATCGTTGTGCGCGTCTGGCCATCGCGGTCATCGCCGGCTTGAGTCTCATTGCCGGTGTCGCGGATGCGCAGATGCCGTTCGTGAGTCCGATGTTTGGCAGCAACATGATTTTGCAACGCGGCAAGACGAACAACATCTGGGGCTGGGCCAGGCCCGGCGAAACCATCCGGGTTGAACTCGATGGCCAGATTGTCGTTGGCGTGGCCGGTGCGAGTGGACGGTGGCAGGTTCAATTGCAGCCGCTCATTATCGGCCAGCCGCTGACGCTGCGCATTTCGGGGCCGCAGACCGTCGTGAACGGGAACAAGCTGGGCGAATTCTCCGTTGCCGGTGACGACGGCAAATGGTTTTGGGCCTGCGCCAAGATTGACGGCGATTCCGTGATCGTATCCTCCAGCGACGTGCCGCGACCCAAAGCCGCCCGCTACGCGTGGCAATCCAATCCCGAGGCGACGCTGTTCAACGGTGCCGGACTTCCGGCGGTTCCCTTCCGAACCGGCGCGCCATAGGGGCTGACGCCTTCACGGCGTTGGATGTTTTTTGCTGCGGGTGCGAACAAAAATCAAAACTCCGCTGCCGAGGAAAATCAAGGAAAGGGCCGAAGGCTCGGGAATGGGTGTGGCGTAGATTGCCATTTGAAAAACACCCTGACGAATGGTCTCTGTCCAGTTTAGTCCGTTGGCTGACTTATAATAACTATCATCAATAGCCATTCCTATTCCATTATAATTTGGAAAGCTTACGGCACTCCAATTATAAGAACCGTCGGCGATAGGACTTGTAGAGGTGACGACAACATAGCAGGTGCCCGCAGGCAGAAATATTGAACTTGGTGCACTGTAGGTGAAAATACCGCCCGCCGTCGGGTCGGGGCCAGCAAGACTGCCAAGATTCTGAAGGGGAGGAGTATCTGCTCCCGAACTAGAAAAAATTGAAATGCTAAAACCAACTGGAATTCCAAATGCTGGATTCATTTGCAGCTGGACTGAATCAAGGGTATAACCGCCAGGAGTGCGAAATGCTTGAGCTATCCAAGAATCGCTGCCGATGGCTGCATTCCCCGTAGGGGTTAGCCCCAAATTAGAAGCGATGAGCGTGCCTTGCGCCTTAAGCGATAGCGCAAACAAACCAGCCCTAAAAATGACAGCAATAATTATTATCTTTCTCATATTCTTTCTTTTCTTATTGGCATGGGAACGTTTGTGTTTTGATAAAAACAGCAGAATCGTATCTGGCATCACTATAGTCTGAAATTGCGATTTTCACATGATGCGTGACATTGGCTGAAATACTTGTTTGTGCCGTAAGTAACGTAGTAAAGCCGTTATATTGCAGGAAGTGATTCATTGGATTCGTCGCAGCCGCCAGATGCCAAAAGCGGCCATGCCCAAAACGAGCATTGCACCAGTTTCAGGTTCGGGAATGGGCGAAGCATAAATTGCCATTTGAAAAATATTTTGTCGGGGAACCCAAGTCCAACTCGAACCATCGTGGGAACTAAAATAACTGTTTTCAATGTCAAAACTGCCTGTGGTAATGCTATTAGCGGCACTCCAGATATACGCGCCTTGGTTGATAGGGGTTGTCGCTGTAACGAGGACAACATACCAAGTGGATGCTGAAAGTGCGATACCGGGCGTAGTATAGTCGAAGATACCCGCCGTGGTGGGGTCAGGACCGCTAAAACTTCCGATGCTGACTTGTGGAACTGCTCCAGGAAAAGTAGGGGTTTGAGAATTACCGCTTATCGAGTAAACTGAAATGGAAAATCCGCTCGGGTTCCCAGATGGGGTATTAAGCAGCAGTTCAACTGAGCTCAATGAATAACCATCAACATTGGTTCCTGTAATAAATGTTTGAGCAATCCACGAATCGCTGCCAACAGCCGCGCTGCCTGTTGGAGTATCCCCAAGGTTTGAAACATAGACTATTCCTTGAGCATCGAGAATTGATGGCGTCATTGCTGATAAACTTGCGAACAGAACTGCAGTAATGAGTATTTTTTTCATAGAGAATTGAATAACCGGCACAATGGCGGTCAGGGGACAATCATCACTACAATCTACACGTTTCGGAACATTTGAAAATATGACAAGCTTCATATTTTATCGGCGCGCGTTGGTGAACAGCTTGTTTGCCGAAACCGGTCTGAATTTTGCTTGAATTTATCTCTTGCAGTTTCACAACAAACCCTTAATTTTTAACCACACCTGCCCCAAAAAAAATTGAAAACAAAATTTGTATTGCTTGCGTTGGCTTCAGTTGTGTCGGGCCAGCTTTGCATGGCCCAAACCAGCCAGCCCGGCCAGATCCCTCCGCAAGGTTTCGACCAGGCCCGCGAGGGGATCGAAAAAGGCAGGGTTGAAAGAGTGGAGTATGATGGCACGGCCGTGGCTGCGGGTTTGAAGCGCTGGATGGAAGTCTATACTCCGCCCGGCTATTCCAAAGCCAGGAAATATCCCGTGCTGTATTTGATCCACGGCGCCGGCCAGACCGAACGCGATTGGGTTCAAAGCGGCCGGGCCAATGTGATCCTTGATAATCTGATTGCCGACAAGAAAATCAAGCCGATGATCGTCGTGTTCCCCAACGGCAATGCGACGACCAACGCCGAAGCAGCCCGTGGTGGCGGACGTGGCGGCTTCGGTGCCCCCGGCGGAACCAATGGCGCTCCGGCGGCAGCTCGCGGCGGCGGACGTGGCGTGCTTGGCGATGGCGTTGGAAAGAACTTCGAGAACGACCTGCTCAAGGACATCATCCCTTACGTTGAGTCGCATTATTCCGTGCAGTCCGGCGCCCGGCACCGCGCTCTGGCCGGCCTCTCCCTGGGTGGCATGCAAACCCGGTCAATTGCTCCGGCCAACGCGGACAAGTTCGGCTATTTCGGCGTCTTCAGCGGCGGCAACATCCGTCCGGAAAATATCACCGACATGAAAGTCTTCAAGAAGAACGTCAAACTTGTGTTCATGAGTTTCGGCAGCCGGGAAAGCTCCGCCCCGCGCGGTGGCGGCCCGCTTCCCAGCGGTCCCGAAGGCATCAAGCTCGCTGCCGACGCGCTGACCAAGGACGGCGTTAAAAGCGTTTATTACGTTTCCCCCGGCTCGGCGCACGATTTTACAAGCTGGAAACGCAGCTTGTATTACTTCTCCCAGATGTTATTCCAAAACTAAATGGCAAAACCGTGCATTCATAAACGTTCAGGCGAATCATCATGAAAACTACAATCCTAGGCGTCACCCTTCTGGCTGGTCTTTCAGCCGTGGCACAGACAAATCAAACAGCGGTGGAGGATTTCAAGCCATCCAGCTTGAACCAGCCCGGCCAGCAATACCCGCAGGTCAACTCGCAACGCTACGCGCGATTCCGCATCGAGGCGCCCGATGCCCAAAGCGTGAGCGTGAGCCTGGGGCTGGGCGGAAGCGGGGGCACCAAGCTCACGAAAGCCGACGACGGCTCCTGGGTGGGCACAACCGCAGGTCCAATGGACGAAGGTTTTCACTATTACCATCTCTCGGTTGACGGAGGGATATTCAACGATCCTGGCACCGGGAACTACTACGGCTCGACTCGCTGGGAAAGCGGCATTGAAATTCCCGCTCATGACCAGGATTTCTACGCCCTCAAGGATGTTCCGCACGGCCGGGTGGAACAGGTCATCTTTCCCTCGACCAACAGCGCGGCGCACCGCGCCTTTGTCTATACGCCGCCGGGTTACGACCAGCACCGGTTCACGCATTATCCCGTGCTTTACCTGCAACACGGCTGGGGCGAGGATGAAACGGCCTGGTTCAACCAGGGCCGCGCCAATCTGATCATGGACAACCTGATCGCCGAAGGAAAAACCAAGCCTTTCATCATCGTGACGACCTACGGCCTGACCAACGAAGGCCCTGGCCCGGGAGGCGGGCGCGGTGGCAGGGGTGGACGCGGTGGCCGGGGCGGTCCCGGATTTGGCGGCGGAGGCGCGCCGGGTGGTTTCGGACCCGCAGGCGGAACGAACGGCGCAGCTCGAGGTCCCGGTGGACGTGGCGGTTTTGGCGGCTTCGGAAGCAACACTGGATTCGAGAATGTTCTCATTCACGATCTGATCCCATATATTGACGCCCATTTTCGCACCATCGCCGACCAGCCGCATCGCGCCATGGCCGGACTCTCCATGGGCGGCATGGAGACTCATTCCATCACGATGGCCCACCTTGACACCTTCGCCTATATCGGATTGTTCAGCGGCGGCACTATCAGCACAAACAGCGACATCGCTAGAATGGTCCGCGACGGTGTCGTCAGCACGAACTACGCGGCCAACGTGTCCTACTTCAAGAAGAAGGTCAAACTGGTGTTCGCCAGTTCTGGCAGCCGCGAATTGGCCTCCAGCCCCGGCCGGGGCGGCGGTGGCGGGCGCGGTGGCCGCGGGGGAGGCGGTGGTTTTGGCGGCAATTCCCAGGCGGCAACCGATGGACTGAAGGCGGCTGGCATCAACGCAGTCTTCTACGTCTCGCCGAACACGGCTCACGAGTTCCTGTCGTGGCGGCGCAGCTTGCATGAATTCGCTCCGTTGCTGTTCCGATAGTCAAGTCTCTGCAACCTATAACAATCAAGACTGGACAAAACCATGAAAACCACAGTGTTGGGTTTTGCCGTTCTATTCGCCACGGGCACCCTTTGGCTCAACGGCCAGACCAATGCGCCTGCCGGCGCGGCGCATCCTTCACCCTACAATTTCGCGAGGGTGCAATACCCGCGAATTGAAGCTGATGGCCGCGTGACGTTTCACTTCGAGGCGACCAACGCGCAGAATGTTCAGGTTTCGATCGTCAGCGTTGCGCATGACATGGTGAAGGGCGCCGACGGCGTTTGGACCTACACCACCAGTGAACCGGAGCCGCCCGGCTATCACAACTACTGGATGATTGTGGATGGTGCGACGGTGCTGGATCCCAATGTCCAGACGTTCATCGGCTACGGCCATTTGTGCAATGGTTTCGAAATCCCCGCGCCGGACAACAGTTTTTATGAGTTGAAGGACGTGCCGCACGGCACCGTGCAGATTAAGAACTACTTTTCCAAGACGGCCAATTCGTGGCGGCACATTTACATCTACACGCCGCCGGGTTATGAGCAGCACCGGTTCACGCATTATCCGGTGCTGTATTTGCAGCATGGCGGCGGCGAGGACTACAGCGCGTGGATTAAAATGGGCCGGGCCAATTTAATCCTCGACAACCTGCTCGCGGAAGGCAACGCCAAGCCCATGATCATTGTCATGGCAACCAGCGTTGATCCAGGGCCTGGCGGTGGTCCCGGTAGGGGTGCGGGTGCTCCTGGTGGCGCGGGACGTGGAGCTGGTCCCGGAGCGGGTGCGGCCACCGGTCGCGGAGGCGGCCGAGGCGGGTTTGGCGGCGCGTTCAATTTCAGCGATTTCGAGCATCGCCTCATCAACGACCTGATCCCTTATGTTGACGCCAATTTTCGAACCAAAGCCGACCCGCGCCATCGGGCCATGGCCGGTCTCTCGATGGGTGGTATGCAAACCCATCAAATCACCATGGCGCACCTCGACAAGTTTGCCTACATCGGCCTGTTCAGCGGCGGCACCATCGGCACTAATGAAATTACCGATATGGCTGCCTTCAAGCGGAAGGTCAAACTGGCGTTCTTCAGCTACGGCAGCGTCGAACTCGAGCCTGGCAACCGTGGAGCTGGCGGTCCTCCGGGAGCGTCGCCCGGTGCTGCTGCCAGCGGGCCGAACAGTGCGCCTCAAGGTTTCGGTGGCGGACGCGGCGGATTTGGCGGCGACCCCAGGGCGGCCGTCGAAGCGCTCAAAGCGGATGGCATCAACGCTCACTTTTACGTTTCGCCGGGCACGGCCCACGAGTGGCAGAGCTGGCGGAGAAGTCTTCACGAATTTGCGCCGCTGCTGTTTCAGTAGTCGCACGCAGCAACTCATGACCCGTATCAACACTCAACACTTATGAAAAATAAAACAGTCATTGCCCTCGCCGTGATGGCGGGCGCGCTTGCCGTCCTGACCGGCTGCCAGACCAGATCAAACTCCTCTGCCAGCCAAGGTAAAACAGCTTCTTCCATCAATCAGCCCGCTGAAAAGGCTTCGGTCACGCAAACCGCGCCGACGAACGCGGCGGCGGCGAATCCCGAGTCGTTTGGCGCGCGCGGCGGACGGGGTGGTCGCGGTGGCGGCGGTGGAGGATTTGGCGGAGGTTCCACGCTTGGACCCGACGATGTGCAGTCTGTGCCTCCCGCACCCGTGGGCTTTAACAGGGTGCGGCCTGACATTGAACACGGCAAACTTGAGAAGGTGTATTATGATGCCACGGCGGTTGCCCCGGGTTTGAAGCGCTGGATGGAGGTCTATACTCCGCCCGGCTATTCCAAAGATAAGAAGTATCCCGTGTTATTTTTGCTCCACGGCATCGGTGGCAACGAAATTTCCGAGTGGAACACCGGGCAGGGAGCGGCGCATATAATTCTTGATAATCTTCTCGCCGACAAAAAGATCGAGCCGATGATAGCCGTGTTCCCCAACGGCAATGCGACCGTCCCAGGTGCTGGCGGCGGCGGCGGGCGCGGCGGTGGCGGTGGTTTCGGCGGTGGCGGTGCCTTGACGGCTGATCAGACCTCGCAGCTTAACACTGCCATCACGGATGCCCAGACCGAGCTTACCCCGTTGCAGGACAAGCTGACCGCAGCCGAGAAGGATGTGGTTACCGCAATTCTGGCTAAAAGTGACGACGCTACCATTCGCTCCAAATTGGAGGCGCTGGCAAACATCCAGACCGATATTGCGATGCTGCGTTACACCAAAGGAGTCACCAAAGTCGCTCCAACGATCACCGACGATCAAAAGACCACCATTAACGCAACGCCCGCCCAAACCTATTATGCGCTTTTTGGTGGCAATCCTCCGCCCGCATTTGGCGGTCGTGGCGGTGGTGGCGGCTTTGGCGGTGGCGGCGACGCGTCGCAGATGAGCGGCGACGGCTGGGGGAAAAATTTCGAGAACGATTTGTTAAAAGACATCATCCCGTTCATGGAGGCGAACTATTCCGTATATGCCGACCGCGAACATCGCGCGCTGGCGGGACTCTCGATGGGCGGCGGGCAGTCGCTCGATTTCGGCCTGACCCACCTCGAAACGTTCGCGTATGTTGGCAGCTTCTCTTGCGCGCCCAACACGCGCACGCCCGAGATGCTGGTTCCGGATCCCGAAAAAGCCGCCAAGATGCTGAAGCTGCTGTGGATTTCCGGGGGCGCCCATGATGGGTTGCTCATCTTCAGCCAGCGCACACACGCCTATCTGAAGGAGCACAACGTCCCGCACGTCTATAACGTGGACCAAGTTCCCGGCACCCACGACTTCGCCACTTGGAACAACAATTTGTATTTGTTCGCCCAACGGCTTTTCCGTTGAGCGCGGTCATCGCGGCAAAAACCAGCGGCAAAAAACATTTACCTAAGAAACTCATGCGGCGCTTCGGCCTGATTGCAATTCTTGGTTTGCTGGCGGCAGTCCAAGTCACCATGAGTCAGACCGCCACGCAAGGCAACGGCCCGGCTGCGGAGCGCAGGTGGGTGGACGCCTGGGCCACCAGTTACCTGCCCACCACGGTCAATGGGACACCGCAATTCGTGCCGACGTTCAGCAATCAGACAGTGCGGTTGAACATGTTCATCAAGCTCGGCGGCGCCGGGCTGCGGGTGAAGTTGAGCAACCGGTTTTCGACGCAGCCGCTGGTGATCGGCGACGTGCATGTGGCGGTGCGGCAGGGAACGCGCGGCGCGGACATCGTGCCGGAAACCGACCGCGTGCTGACCTTTGACGGCGTCAAGACGCTCAAGCTGGAGCCGGGCAAAGAAATTTGGAGCGATCCGGTGGACTTGGCGGTCACGCAGCACGAGGACTTGGCGGTAAGTCTGTTTTTGCCGGAGACGACGAAGCCCGAGGCGTTTCACCCCGTCGGTCTCAAGACGCAATACATCGTGGCGGGCGATCACTGTGGCGATGCAACGCTTCCGTCCGCAGGCCGGGGTTCGCGCACGACGATGTATTTCTTCGTGTCGGACATCCAAGTCATGGCGCCGACGAACACGAGAGTGATTGTGGCATTCGGAGATTCCATCACGGACGGCGCAACGTCCGCCAACGACGCCAACGGCGCGTGGCCGGATGTGCTGTCCAAACGTCTGCCGGCGCTGCCGGACGGCTCGCCGGTTTGCGTGATCAACATGGGCATCGGCTCCAACCGCCTGCTGACATCGGACGCGGCAGGCCCGGCGGGCGTCAAGCGGCTGGATGATGACGTGCTTTCAAGGCCGAACGTGTCGCACTTGATTTTGATGGAAGGCATCAACGACATCAGCTATGAACAGGTGCCGGCGGAAAAACTCATCGCCGCCGACGAGGAAGTCATTGACAAAGCCCATGCCAAAGGCATCAAGGTTTTTGGCGCGACGCTTTTGCCGATCCAGAACTCGCGCAAGGACACGCCTGCCAACGAGGCCACGCGGCAGGCAGTGAACAAGTGGATTCGCGAGAGCCACCGGTTCGACGCAGTGCTGGATTTTGAGAAAGTCGTCCAGGACCCGCAGAACCCATTGCGCATCCGCAAGGACTTGACCATGGACTATGTGCATCCCAACACCACAGGTTACCGGCTCATCGCGGAATCGGTGCCTCTCGATCTGTTTGAACAGGCAGGTTCCGGGCGTTAGAAAAATTCCATGAATACGTCATTCCATCAACCGCAAAAGGAAGCAGGAAAATTGCTTGAAACCTTTCCACTTAACTTGTATTTCACAGCCATGAAATCCGTTCTGCTCCTTTCAGGAATTCTCATGCTTGCATCGCCCGTCTTTGCATTGGACGGTCAAATTGGGATTCACGACCCATCCACCATCATCCAATGTGACGGCAAGTATTACGTCTATGGCACCGGCGGCAACCCTCTGGTCTCTGACGACGGATGGACCTGGCGTCGCGGCACCACGCCCGCGCGCACCGGAGCGGCTCCCGACGTCATCCACATCGGCGACCGCTACTTCATGTATATTTCCGGCGTCACCATGATATCAAGCAAGTCCCTCGATCCGGATTCGCCCGACTACAAGTGGGAGGACGGCGGGAGCATCGCCGGATACGAAAGACCGAATGACGACGTTAATCCAATTGATCCAGGGGCTTTTCTGGATCCCACTGACGGCCGGCTCTGGCTTACCTACGGCTCGTATGTCGGCTACATCCGACAAGTTGAACTTGATCCCAAAACCGGCAAGCGGCTTCACCCGGATGAACCGGCCAGGAACATCGGCATCAATTTGGAAGCCACCGACATGATCTATCATGACGGCTGGTATTATCTTCTGGGCACCCGCGGCTCCTGCTGTGCCGGTCCGGCCTCGGGCTACAACATCCGCATGGGGCGCTCCCGGAAAGTGACCGGTCCGTTCCTCGACGAAGAGGGCATTGATATGATCATGGGCGGCGGCAAGCTGTTCCTCGGTTCGGACGGTCGTTACGTCGGGCCGGGACATTTCGGCCGAATGGACCTGGGAGATGGCGTCGAAAAATTTTCCTGCCATTATGAAGCCGACTTGGATCGGGGCGGCGCGAGCGTGCTGGCAATCCGTCCGTTGCTGTGGCAGGACGGCTGGCCGGTGGCGGGAGAGAATCTTCAGGAAGGCACTTATGAAATTCAATCGGCGCGCACGGGAACATCGCTGGAGCTGTCCGTTGAAGGAGTCCCGGTCGGCGGAGGACGCCGGGGCGGTGGCGGGTTCGGCGGAGG
>DATCBW010000156.1:0-20577 GCA_036511615.1 Verrucomicrobiia bacterium
CTCAAGCACTGACCAAGGTGGGAGCGAGATCAGAGCGCGACGTTGCGGCCTACATGGTGCAGGCCATGGCTTGCCAGCGATTAAACCAGCCCGACAAAGCTCGCGCCGCGCTGGCCACAGGGAAGGAGATAGCCGGGACGAAACTGCCAAAACTCGACGGCGGCGACCTCGGCGGGTACTGGTTGGATTGGGTAACTGCCCAAGCGTTGCTCCGCGAAGCCAAGGCCCTCATCGAGGGCAAGACCCCCTCGGTCAAGGACGGCGGTAAATGAGCGAAGTCACCGTCCTTCTGGAAGCCGCCAACCGCGGCGATTCCCAGGCGGCGGAACAATTGCTTCCGCTCGTCTATGCTGAGTTGCGCAGGCTGGCAACGTCGAAGATGGCTTCCGAAAATCCGGGCCAGACCCTCCAGCCCACCGCGCTGGTGCATGAGGCGTGGCTGCGATTGGCTGGCGATGCCAATCGAAAGTGGAACGACCGCACGCACTTTTTTGCCGCCGCCGCCGAAGCCATGCGCCGCATCCTGGTGGACAATGCGCGTCGCAAACGCGCGCAACGACACGGCGGCGGCCAGCAGCGGTTGGAATTGTTGGACCTTGCCGCTCCCTCGCCGCCCAACGATGACCAGCTTCTCGCGGTGAACGACGCCTTGGATAAATTTGCCGCGTTTGATCCACAAAAGGCAGAACTGGTGAAGCTGCGCTACTTCGTCGGCATGACGATTGAGGAAACGTCCGAGGCGCTCGGCATTTCCAAAGCCACGGCCAAGCGGCATTGGGATTACGCGCGGGCCTGGCTTTACGAAGAAATCCGAACGCAGCAAAAATAGGACGGTGCGTTCCGCCTGACTCTAATTCGGAAGCACTGTCACTTTATAGCAGTTCCCATCAACTCTGACACAAACGCTGATCCGGTAGGGCTGACCTGCCGGTCAGCCGGCCCGGCGGCGGCGCCGCGCCGCCCTACCAAGCGGTGCGCTCGTGTTGTTGTGATTTGCTATATTTAGTTGTCGCCCCAAACGCAACCGCACTCAAGGGCCGCTTAATTTTCTGAAGATGGAGACAGGCGAGACGCCCGTCTTACGTTCAAACCGGCGCGCACAGAGTGCAACGCCCTACCGTGTTCAATCCGTGAAAATTCGCGCATTTCGCGTGTCTGAAGATTCTTTCCCATCCATGAGCCTTTATTCCGCGAAATTTCGCTTATGCCAGTGAAACCAAAGCAAAACAATGCAACCAACTATGAAAACAAACAAAATCATAAAAAATCTGTTCGGGGGAGTTTCAATCCTGCTCGTCGTGTCCGGATTAGCAGTCAACACCATGGCGCAGTCCGTTGAGCGAATCCTGTTCGTGGGCAGCGGAACGTTGAGTTCGCAGCGGAATGCGCCCACAGTGAAAGGCCTGTTCGCCATGAACCCAGACGGCTCCGGCCTGGTGCAGTTGAGCAACGATCCCAATGCCATAAACCCAGTGTGGTCGCCAGGGCAGAACTATATTGCCTACCAAGAATTGTCGCCCCCCCCGGTCTTTTCAACGATTTACATCATGGATGGAATTGGAACCTTGCACGGCGGCCGTGCTTTTCCGGTCGTCCAGCCCCAAGCCGTCGTGCCGGGATGGTCGCCCGATGGCACGATGCTCGTCTTCGCGACACTCGCCGCCTATAATTTCAACCTCTATACGGTCGCCGTGGATCCAGCGGCGGGAACCGCAGGCACACCGGTGCCTTTTGTGGTAGATGCTCCCCATAGCCAATACGAGCCCAGTTGGTCTCCCGACGGCACCCGCATTGCCTTCGAACGAACCACGTCCTCAAGCACCTCGGCCATCTTCACGCGAGACGTGAGCACCGGCGCTGAGGTCCAGGTGCCGGCTCCCTTTGCCGGTGTGATGATGGTTCCGAGCTGGTCACCCGACTCGACGCAAATCGCTTTCGTTGCCTCCGGCACGGCAGGCTCCGTTATCTGCCTCGTGAATGCCGATGGGACCAATCTCCGGGTCCTGCCCAGCTATCCGAAAAGTGGGGGTGTCGCCTGGCCCACCTGGTCGCCCGACGGCAAATCCATCGCCCTGCAAGTCTGGGTGCCCACCGGGAAGAAAACCTTTCAAAGCGCCATCTGCCGGCAGGACCTCGCGACCGGGGCTTTCACCGTGCTGACGCCTTTGACGCTTTCTGCCGCTCATCCGAATTGGGCGCCGTAGATTTGTGACACTCCATAATAAAAATATGGCCCCTCGTGGTTTTCAAACAAGTTCTGCGCCAGTCCCTGGCAGGAAGCTGGCTGTAGCTCTGCTCCTGCGAGTGCTATGGGCAGCCGCGCTCGTGCTGCACGCTCTTGGAGCGCAGGCCGGCGTTGTCTTTACCAGCCTTCATTCATTCGGGGTTTGCACCAATGGGCAACTACCCTATGCCGGGCTGGTGCAGGGGAGCGACGGCAATTTCTATGGCACGACTTCCGGTGGCGGCACCAACGGCGGTTTTGGCACCGTGGTCAAAATCAGCATCAATGGGCCACTGACTACCTTGCTTTATTCATTCACGGGCGGAAATGATGGAGGAAATCCCCAGGCGGGGCTGGTGCCGGGCAACGACGGCAATTTCTATGGCACTACTACCGGCGGCGGCATCAAAGGCTCCGGAACTGTTTTCAAATTGGGCACCAATGGCTCGCTCATCACTTTGTATTCATTTACCAATGGCAATGATGGTGGCACTCCGCGTGACGGCCTGGCACTGGGCGGCGACGGCAACTTTTATGGAATGACTACCGGCGGCGGCCTGAATGGCGCTGGGACTGTGTTCCAAATCAGCAGCAATGGCGCGCTGAATACTCTGTATTCGTTTCCCGATGGGGGCGGCAATCAAGATCCAGCGGGCCGGCTGGTGCAGGGAGCCGACGGCTATTTCTATGGCGAGAATCCCAACGGGGGCGGGTATGGCACTGTATTCAAAATCGGCACTAATGGCGCGACGACGACTTTGCATACTTTCAACGGCACTGATGGCTACTGGCCACGTGGCGGGTTGGTGCAGGCCGGTGATGGCTATTTATATGGCACAACTACCGGGTGGGTCGGTTCCACGGGGGACAGAAATGGCAGTATATTCCGAATCAGCACCAATGGGACTTTCACCACTATGCATTACTTCACGTTCACCGGTGGCTATTACCCTAATGGGCTGTTGCAGGGCAGCGACGGCAATTTCTATGGCACGACTTTCCACAATGGTAATAATCAGGGCTTTGGCACCGTGTTCAAATTCACCAGCGATGGGACGCTGACGCCCCTTTATACTTTTGGCTCGATTACTGATGGGCATGGCGACCCCCTGGATGGCTCCAATCCCATGGCCGGGCTGGTGCAGGGCACAGACGGCAATTTGTATGGCACGACGCTCTTCGGCGGAATGACGCATGGCTATGGCACGTTTGGCGGGAGCGGCAGATATGGCGCCGGCAGCGTGTTCCAAATCAGCACCAATGGAGGGCTGAACACGTTGTATTCATTCGGTTCCAGTGATGGGGCAAATCCCAATGGGCTGGTGCAGGGGAGCGACGGCAATTTCTACGGCACAGCTTCCGGCGGCGGCGCGATTGGTTTTGGCGACGTTTTCAAAATCACCACTAATGGGGTGCTGACCACTTTGTATTCGTTCAACGGCCTCAGTGATGGCGGATTTCCCAACGCCGGGTTGATCCAAGGCAACGACGGCAATTTCTATGGCACGAGTCAAAACGAGAGCTATTACTCGGTAAACAAATTTAATACTGTCTTTTTTGCCCATGTGTTCGAAATCAGCACCAATGGGGCCCTGACCACTTTGTTTTCCTTCCCCAGCGCCACGGGTCTCCACGCCGGGCTTGTGCAGGGCAGCAACGGCAATCTCTACGGCATCACAGAGAACTTGGGCGCGCACAACGATGGCGGCGTGTTTCAAATGAACCCGGCCGGGTCGCTGTCCTTTTTGTATTCATTTACCGCCTCTGCCTATCCAAATTGGCTGATACAGGCCACCGACGGCAATTTGTATGTCACGAGTGGATCTGGCGGTAACTACAGCCACGGTTCCGTGTTCAAAGTCAGCACCAATGGCGCGTTCACCAGTTTGTATTCTTTCACCGGCGGCAATGATGGCTCGCAGCCCCAGGCCGGGCTGGTGCAGGGCAGCGATGGCAATTTCTATGGCACGACTTACGCAGGAGGAGCGATCACCAATCGTTACGGCCAAGGGCAAGGCACCGTGTTCAAGATCAGCACCACCGGGACGCTGACCACTTTATATTCTTTCACTGGCGGCAATGATGGCTCAAGTCCTGGCGGGCTGATCCAAGGCAGCGATGGCAATTTCTATGGCACCGCTCGCAGCGGAACAAATGGCGGATCTGGCAGCGTGTTCCAACTCGGCACCAATGGGGCGTTGACCACTTTGTATTCCTTCACCGGCGGCAGTGATGGTGCCAGTCCCAATTGGCTGTTGCAGGGTAGCGATGGACGTTTCTATGGAACGGCATCGGGCGGCGGCGTAGGAGGAGCCGGGATCGTTTTTCGGCTGACCATCGTGCCGGCGTTCCAAGCCGTGACCCTGACCAACAGCACGCTGAGTCTGACTTGGAGCACGGAGCCAGGAGGAATGTATCAGTTGCAGTTCAATTCCGACCTGACTTCGACCAACTGGACCAACCTCGGCAGTCCCATCCCCGCCACCGGAGTGACGCTCAACACCACCGATTCCCTCACCAACGCCCCGCAACGGTTTTACCGCCTGGTGCTCTCGCCGTAAGAATTTCAGTTTTGAATTGTAGATGGCATATGTCCCCGGCACCACATCCCAAGTCGGAGCTGGATTTGGCGCGGTGTTCAAAATCAACACCAATCGGGTGCTGACGAGCTTGTATTTATTCACCGGCGGCAATGACGGTTCGCATCCCAATGCGCTGGTGCAGGGCAGCGGTGGCAGTTTCTATGGCACAACCGAAGACGGGAATTTCCATGCTGGAAACATTTTCCGAATCGTGATGCCGCCGCCGCCACCTACCCTCACGATCGCGCAAGATGGAAATCAAGTGATGCTTTCCTGGCCGACCAATGCCGCTGGATTTGTGCTTGAGGCCGCTGACTCGCTGTCTTCTCCGACGGCTTGGAGCACCAATTCAGACACGCCCATAATTATTGGCTACCAAAACACGATTACTGTTAGCAATCCAGTCGGCAGCAAATTTTATCGCCTGCAGAAGTAATGGAAACCGGGACATGAAAACGAGCAAATGCCGCACCGGCGGGCGGTGGCACTGAACTGCGCAGCGTTCAGAAAGCAAATTCTTATCAGTTTTTATTTATGAGCACCAAACTTCGTTCGCTGTTTATCGTGCTGGCGTTGTTCGCTGGCGTTCATCAAGCTGCGGCCCAAGTCGCCCGGTTCTTCCGGATTTCCGGCCCAGCGGCAACGACAATCACGGCGTTCCGGACCGATGGCACGCTGGTGTGGAGCAACGCGTTGGGGGGCACGAATTATACCGTCCAGACCGCTACCAGACTGGGCGGCGGAGTCAATTGGGTGGATTATGTCCAGCTTCCCATCACCAATGCCGTCAATACTAACCTGCTCATTGCTTTCAACGCACCGTCTGGCATGGCGCTGATTCCCGCTGGCAGCTTTACAATGGGCAATTGCATGGATCAGAACGAGGGCGACACCGACGAACTTCCCCTGCACACGGTTTATGTGTCGGCATTTTACATGGACAAGTTTGACGTGATTCTGGCGCTGTGGCAGCAGGTTTACAACTGGGCGGTCAATCATGGCTACAGGTTTGACTATGCCGGTTCGGGGAAGGCGGCGAATCATCCGGTGCAGACGATTGACTGGTATGATTGTGTGAAGTGGTGCAATGCGCGGAGCGAGATGGAAGGGCGGACGCCGGCATATTACACGAGTGCGGCACTGGCGGTGGTGTATCGCACCGGTGAACTGGACATCAGCAATGCGTGTGTGAATTGGGGTGCGGGCTATCGTTTGCCGACGGAGGCGGAGTGGGAGAAGGCGGCGCGGGGCGGATTGAGCGGGCAGCGGTTTCCGTGGGGCGACACGATTTCCGAAAGCCAGGCCAACTATTATAGTTACTGGCCAGGCGGCGTTCCCTACCCCTATGATGTGAATTCATACAGCGGCCTCAACGCCCTCTTCAATACCGGAGGGCTACCCTACACGAGTCCGGTGAATTATTTTGCGCCGAACGGGTATGGGTTGTATGACATGGCTGGGAACGTGTTTCAGTGGTGTTGGGATTGGTATGAAGATTATTCGAGTGGTTCGCAGACCGATCCGCGTGGCCCTACGACAGGTCAGTATGGTTCCGACCGGGTGTTTCGGGGCGGCAGTTGGGACAACGAAGCGTTTTTCTGCCGGTCGGCGAATCGAATCTACCTCGTCCCGGCCGACTACGATTACGACATAAGTTTTCGCTCCGTCCTGCCCTCAGGTCAGTAAGCTAAACAGCCGGAGCGGAGCCTGACTGCGGAGCGGGTGTGCAAACGAACGCACGCAAGAAACTAAAAAAGAAAAGCCCGCACAGGGGCGAATGTTTTTGAGGAAAATGTCATGGCGGAAATCAGAATGGCGGCGGGTTGGCGTGTGTGGCGGTTGGGGCAAAAAACTGTCAAGTAATGTGAATCAGCCGATGGAGCTGTGGCCGACATCAAACGCGAGTTCAAGATCGGGAGCGGGAGAAACGGTTTTCATTTTATGCCTGGCGTTGAGTGAAAGATTTTGCTGAACCTCATTCGGAATCAAAAAGAAGTTAGATAACGCAGACCGTGCCACTGTCCGCCATGCGGACACGCCGCGTTAAAAAGCGTTTCTAAAAAAGAACCGGCGAGATTTTAAGTCTCGCCGGTTTTGTTTTTACTGGTAGGGCGCGTCACTCCGTGCCCGCCCTACCATTTATTTCGCCGCAGTCGCGGCGGATTTTGCCCGGGACGGCTTGGCGCGCTCGGATTTTTTCTTCAATCCGACGGCTTGCGCCTCGTCGCTGTCGTCGCCGTATTGCGCGACGACCTGCTGCTTGGCTCCGAGCATGGCGTTGTGAAACGCCCATTGCGCGGCCACCATCGTGTCGCGCGCGGTCTGCCACGCGGCCTCCGCTTGCGCGAAGGCGTCGGTGGTCTCCTTGAGCGCATCTGACGTGGCGGTGACCTTGGTCAGCGTCAAGTCGGCGTTGGCCGGCTTGTAATCGCCGATGGCGGTCAGCGCGGCCAGCGCATCGGCGTCGGTTTTCAACGTGCCGGCGTCAATGATGCGTGTTTGATCTTTTGCCATGATTTTTCACCTCCTTTCGATTGGTTTTTCCATCCGCAAAAATTTTGTTGCGGAGAAATTATGCAGTGCCCGGCCTGTGGCCGGAAAGCCGGTCGGGTCGAGTCGCAGACTCGACGCTACAGTCGGCGAAAACGTGGAAAACAAGGGCTTTTGAAGGATTACACAGTGGCACTGCGCGGGCGGGCGGCCACGCGGGGCTTCCGTTTCTGAAAACGGAGATTCCGATGGACGAAACAGGCGTGCAGTTTGGCGGCGCGATGCTTCCGCTCCATGCAACGGAGCTTCCGTTTGCACGTTCGGAGCAATTGTTCCAATGGGCGGAAGGAGCGCTTTGCCACGCTGCATTGACGTGCTTGGTAACGCTGCATCCGTTTGGCTGCACGCTGCTTCAGTTCGGCATGACGATTGAGTCATGCGCCGAGATTACGGGAGTGGGTGGGACAAAGGCTGTCCAACCGAAAATTATTTCACTGGAAGTTTTTTGGCGGGATTTTGACGGCTGTGCGTCCGCTCATCGCGGCGGCGAGTCGGCAGACCGCCGCATTTGTTCAGTAAACTGAATTGTCCGGCTTTCTGCCGAAAGCCGCCACGCCCGTTTTGCAGAGGTCCGTCACATCATTTTGAGCAGCGTGTCCGCCATTTCGCTCGGCGTGACGGCGATGCCGATGCCCGCTGCTTTGAACGCGGCGATCTTCGCCTCGGCGGTTCCCTTGCCGCCGCTGACGATGGCACCAGCGTGACCCATGCGGCGTCCGGGCGGTGCCGTCGCGCCAGCGATAAATCCGGCGACCGGTTTTTTGCAATTTTTTTTGATCCACTCGGCGGCTTCTTCTTCGGCGCTGCCGCCGATTTCACCGATCATAATGATTCCGTGCGTGTCCGGGTCGTCATTGAATAATTTTATTACGTCCAAATGCGAAGTGCCATTCACGGGATCGCCGCCGATGCCGACGCACGTTGATTGTCCGACGCCGCGCGAGGTGAGTTGCCAGACCGCTTCATAGGTCAACGTGCCGCTGCGCGAGACGACGCCGATGTTTCCGCGTTTGTGAATATAACCTGGCGCGATGCCGATGCGGCAGCCGCCGTGCGAATCTTTGCCTTCACCGGGCGTGACGATGCCGGGACAATTCGGACCAATAAGGCGCGTCTTGGTGTTGCCTTGCAACGCGCGTTTCACGCGCACCATGTCGCGCACGGGAATGCCTTCGGTGATGGCGACGACGAGTTCGAGTCCGGCGTCAGCACCTTCGAGAATTGCGTCAGCGGCAAACGGCGGCGGCACGAACACCGCGCTGGCGGTTGCGCCGGTTTGTTTGACCGCGTCGGCGACGGTGTCAAAGATGGGAACTTTCTTGCCGCCGTGCTCAAAAAATTGGCCGCCTTTGCCGGGCGTGACACCGGCGACGATTTGCGTGCCGTAATCAATCGAGAGTTGCGCGTGCTTTGCGCCAAAGCTGCCGGTGATGCCTTGAACAAGAACTTTTGTGTTTGGTTTAACGAGGATGGACATGGTAAAATTTACGATTTCAGATTTACGATTTACGATTTCAATTCAAAACAATTCCTTCTGCTGTGCTTTTCTTTCTTTGATGGCTTGAAGTTGTCCGACTGTGATTAAATCGTGCGGCCGGCCAACGGCTTGCTTCGCCTGAATCAAAGCGTCAATGTTGAGGATGTAACACCGTCCAAACGGGAATTCTTTCAATTCACTTTGACGAAGCACGGCATCAAAATCGCCAACGCCCGCAACTTGGCTCAAGCAATCCAGAATTCCCAAATCCGTCGTAAGATAAATGTTCTTCAGGCTGCCGCAAAGTTCGTCGGTCAATTCCAGCGGCAGTTTGTTGGCCGTCAGCCGATGTCGCGGATGAAAATCTTTGAAAGCGCTTTCGATGCGCCGCAAGTTTTCCGGCGTGAACCGCGCGCAGATGTCCACATCTTCCGTGACCAGCGTGACGCCGTAATGCCGTGAGGCGAATCCGCCGATCAGACTGAACTCCACCTTTTCATCGTGAAGCCGCCGCAAAATTTCCGTGAGGTGTTCCATCAGGAAACGGGTTTGGCTTCCTGAATTTCCCGGATCAACGCCAGTGCGCGGTCGTTTGCCAGCAGCCGTTCCCACGGACTTCGTTTCAGATTTTCCTCCAATAGCGACATATCCATTCCAGAGGCAGCTGCCGCGCGCCACGCCGGGCCGGCGGATGGCGGCATCACATACTCGCCGTTCATCTGGGCCAATGTTGCTGCGTCAATCATGGAACCAATTTAAGCAGTGCGCGTGGATTTTCAATCAATCACTTCGCTTTCCGTTTGTGAATGCAAATGGTGTTGCCGTCGGGATCAAAAATCATCGCCATCTGGCAGACGGGCGTGGGCATCGGCTCGATGCGGAATTTTACGTTGTGCGCGCGCAATTGCGCAATGGCGGCGTCAAAGTCCTCGACCTCCAGCGCGACGGAACAGCCGTCGGGACTTGGCTTGAACATTCCTGGCGCGCAGCCGATGGCCAGCGCATACGGGCCAAATTCGTATTCCACCCATTTGCCTTCGATGACGGTCGTCGGTTTCAAGCCCAAGACGCCTTCGTAAAAATCACGGGAGCGATTGATGTCCGTGACGGCGTAGCAACTGAACGCGATTTCGGTGACTTTGAGCATAAAATAAATTTGGTTTGCCTTTTGTCTCAACGACAGCCGCAAGCATAGCCACAAAGCCGGTTCAAAGCAAAACACCTTTCGAGACCGCTGCAAAACGCATTATTTGGGGCACTTCATTCCTTTGTCCCCATTCCTTTGTCAAAGACCCGATTCAATGACCCAAGCATCGGACAACGGAATGGGGACAAAGGAATGAGGCTGGGATCCCCAACTTGGATTTAATTTGCTCCGCCGCAAGTCACCGCCTCAACTGCGGTTTTTAGGTTGAAACGGACATTTACTTTTTTCCGCCATCGCCGAAAATTTTCACGAATGTTTCGGGTTGAAGAAATCTCCTCGTTCGATGCTCCCGCGCTCGCGCCGTATCGCACGTTGCGGCGGTCGGCGGAGCATGAGGCGCAGGGCATCTTTGTGGCCGAAGGCGACAAGGTGGTGCAACGGCTGCTGGAAAGCCGCTTCCCCGTCGTCTCCGTCGTGCTGCCGGAAAGCCGGCTGGATGAATTTCGTCCGCTGCTCACGGCGCGCGCGGAAGACATCGCCGTTTATCTGGCGGACCGGAAATTTCTGGTGACGCTCACGGGCGTCGAACTGTTTCAAGGCGTGCTGGCCGTGGGGAAAATTCCCGGCAAGCTTTCGCTCGACGAGTTGCTGGCGAAAAGTCAATCGCCGAAACTGTTCGCCGCCGTGGACGGATTGACCAACGCGGAAAACATCGGGCTGCTCGTGCGCAACTGCGCGGCGTTCGGCGCGCATGGTTTGGTTGTGGGCGAAACTTGTGGCAGCCCGTTTCTGCGTCGCGCCGTGCGCAATTCGATGGGCGCGATTTTTGATCTGCCGGTGGCCACGACAGCCAGCCTGGTTCAATCGGTGCGGGAACTGCGCACACGCGGCGTTCGCTGCATCGCCGCGCATCCGCACACGGACAAAAAGTTTCTGGCACAGGCTGATTTTACCGGGGATTGCTGCATTGTTTTCGGCAGCGAGGGCGGCGGCATTTCCGAAAAAGTTCTCGCCGCCTGTGATGAGGCGGTGGCGATTCCCATGCCGCCAAAAATTGACTCGCTCAATGTCAGCGCGGCGGCGGCGGTTTTTCTTTACGAGGCGAACCGGCAAAGGGGAAGAATCAATTAGCCGGTCCTGGAAAAACTTCAGGGCGAATGTATTTTTCTACGGCCCGCCGTTGTGACAGTCCACGCAGGAATTGTTGCCGTCCAGGTTGCCGCCGGGATGCTCGAATTTCTGGCCGCCGGGCGTGAGTTGCAGCAATTGCGGGCCGGCTCCCTGTGCCAGAATCGTGTGGCAGGAATTGCAGTCGTCAGCCTTGATGACGCGCTGACCGTCGGTGCTTTTGTGGCTGCCGTCGTGGCAGCGGAAACAGCCGGGCCAGATCATGTGCCCGACGTCGTCGGGATAGACGCTCCAGTTGGCCTTCATAAACGGAAAGAAATTGTTCGTGTAAATCGCCTGCACCACTGGAATCGCCTGGCGGACGCGCGGGTCGTTGGGATAACGCTGGGCCAGCATGGTGGCGATGCCATCCCGCGCCTCCTCGTCCGTTTTGTAGTCGCGCGTGAGGACATAGACGGCGTTGGTTTTGATCCACGGCATGGAGGAGTCAATTTTCTTCTGTGCCAGCGCCTGGTTGACGGCGGTGTCGGGCGACAAGTAACGGTGCGCCGGACGATTGTGGCAGTCCATGCAATCCATCTTACGGATTTCATATTGGGAAATGTCGTTGGTGAAACTTTTAGTTTTGAACACCGTCACCACGCCTTCGGAATCCGTCATCCGCACCCACGGAATTTTCTGCCGCGCATTGTCGGTGGCGATGTATTCCACTTCGTTGCCCTTCAAAATGTGCCAGTGAATGCCGCCCAGCGGCCCGAGCGCCGGATCCAAGCCGCCAATCTTGATGAGCAGACGGATGGAATAGGGTGTGTTTGTGGCGTCCTCCTGAAAATAAGTGAACGTGCGGTCCAGGTTGCCGTTGAACGATTGCGGCCAGTGGCATTGCTCGCAGGTTTCGCGCGCGGGACGCAAATTTTTGATCGGTGTTGGAATCGGGCGCGGATACTTGTCGAATGCGACCGCGTAAAGCTGATAGGAGCCGGAGATTTTTGACTTTACAAACCATGAGGCACCCGACCCCACATGACATTCCACGCAGGCCACGCGCGCGTGCGGGCCGTGGTCGTGGGTTGTGAGTTCGGGCTGCATCACCTTGTGGCAGGTCTCGCCGCAAAACTGGACCGATTCGGTGACATGATAGGCATTGTAACTGCCCACCGCCGAAAGCATCAGGAACAACAGACAGCCAATGACAAAAATGGCGAGCACGCGCCGGTCATGCGGGCGGGAAAGGTCAATCTGCATCCTCGGCATCGCGGAACCGTCGCGGCGGCGTTTGCGGCGTTCCAGCCACAGTCCAAACACGGTCAGCGCCATGCCCGAAATCAAAAACACCGGCACCACGCAATAAGTCAGGATACCGATGTAGGGATTGGTGAAATGCGCCAGCGCATCCATCACGAACAGCAGCAAAAAAGAAAACAGCGCGCCCGTCGCGACCATCGCCCCGGTCAGGCTCATCCAGTTGCGCCATAAAGACGGATGCGGTCGGGAAGATTCAACGGGTTCGCTGCTCATGCCGGTTCAGAAAATAGTTTTTGATTTCGGTTTAATTGTTTGGATGAGGACATACCAGCCGGATGGTGGCAGGACGGGTTTGCACCCATTTTGCCACACACATTGCCAACCCCGGCCGGCAGTTCCCGTCATTCGGAACCATTAGCTCTTGAAGGCGCGCACATAGGCGACCAACGCCTTGACCTCGTCGTCCGACAGGGTGTCAAACGGTTTCATCAAAGTCTTGCTGCCGTCGGCGTTCTTGAGGCCTTCCTTGATTGCCTTGGTGGCGGCATCGTCCTTGAGGTCGGCCTGGACTTTGGCGTCGGTGAAATCCTTCACACCGAGCTTTGTCCCCATTTTGGTCTGGCCCTTGCCGTCCGCGCCGTGGCAACTGGCGCAATGGTCTGTCCAGTTTTGCTTGGCATCCGCCGCCCGCGCCGTCAGGGCAGTGGCAAACCCGAGCACTGCTGCAAATATGATTATTTTTTTCATCTTATGTTTTATGTTGGTTGAATTGGCGGCATCGTTTCCGTGCCGTTGCAGGTAAGATTGCCAGAGACCGCCCGCCCGACCAACCAAACGTTGCTCAATTCTTGGCATTTTTTGATAAGCCGATAAAACCACACAAGGTGCCTTGCTTCGCGGACATGGTGATTTGAACCGTCGCGGTGCATCACCAAATTTTTGGCGACATGCCCGGCCGGTGGCTGGTGGGAAATTCGTATTGTGGGAAACAAGTTCTGCCGCAGCGTGTGGTGAGCGGCCAGCCGGTTCGCGAAAGAAAGGAACTAGACATCAATCGTTCTGCCGGCGGAGAAATGGAATCTGGCTTTCTAATGGCCGCCTTGATCCCAACCTTTATCCATTAAACATTGGCTGCATTGATGGCCGCATCTTCTGGGAGTTTTAATTGCTCACACATCCGCTGAAAATCCGAAGCGGCAATAATTGTTAAATCTTCCGCAAAGAATGGTGAGCAGGCAACGCGCCAAGAATTTAATTTTCTAATATGCAAACCGGAGACCGATTAGCGGTGTTCGAGTCGGAGAACAAGAACCGGCTGGTTTGAAAATTATCATGAAAATCTTTGTCGCAGGTTTGAGCTACAAGACGACGCCGGTGGAGGTGCGCGAGAAACTCGCGGTGCATCGCTCGCGGCTGCAATGCAGCGGCTGCCGGTTGAAACTGCGCGGCGGGCTTTCCGAAGTGGTGCTGCTCTCGACCTGCAACCGTGTGGAGATTTACGGCGTGTCGCCGTGGATTCACGGCCGCGTCCAGCAGCTTTTCCAGGAACTCACCAACAGCGATTTCGATTTCACGCCGCACCTTTACGTCAAGGAAGGCGCGGAGGCGGCGAAGCATCTGTTCGCCGTGACGAGCGGACTTGATTCGATGGTGCTGGGCGAAACTGAAATCACCGGCCAGGTGAAAAACGCATATCAATCCGCCAAGGACGCGGGTCTGACCGGCAAGAAAATGAACCGGCTGTTTCAGACGGCGATGCAAGTTGCAAAAAAAATCCGCACCAACACGGCCATCGGCCGCGGCGCGACTTCCGTCGGCAGCGTGGCGGTGGAACTGACGGAAAAAGTTTTCGACCGCGATTTGAGCCACAAGACAGTGATGATATTGGGCGCGGGCAAAATGGGTGAAGCCTGTGTGAAACATCTCGCCAAGCGAGGTGCAAAAACGGTTCTGGTTTCCAACCGTTCTTTTGAGCGCGCGGAAAAACTGGCGGTGGAATTCGGCGGGCGCGCGGTGCGTCTGGAAGATTCGCGCACGGCGATGATCGAGGCGGACATTCTGGTCAGTTCCACGGGCAGCCCGGAAATTGTTCTGCGGTGCGAAGACGTGGCGGCGATTTTGCCCGCGCGCAAAAACCGTCCGCTGGTGCTGGTGGACATCGCGGTGCCGCGCGACATTGACCCGGCAGTGCAATCGCTTCCGAACGTTTTTCTTTACGACATTGACGATCTGGAAGCGGTCGTCCGCGAGAACACCAAGAACCGCGAGCAGGAATTCGCATTGTGCCGGCAGATCATCACCGAACATTCGGCGGAACTGATGGAACGCTTCGATTCACCTTTTGCGCGGCGTCCCCGCGAGACGATGGAGGCAGCGCCTGGCTGGTCACTGGTCGCGACGGCGGCCTGACGGAAAATTTACGACGGAGAACCACTTGAAAGCACAACAAAACTTATGAAAAAACAAAATCCCTCTTGGAAACTGCCGGCCTGCCTAGCGGCGACGGCCCTGGCATTGCTGTCCGGCGCGGCCACGATTCAGGCGGCCACGGCATTGAATGCCAATCTTACCCTACGGCCTCTGTCGGCCGTGGACGTTGCGAATCCGAATTACGCGCTTCCTTCCAACTCCGAACTCTCCGGCGGTTTGAACACCGTCGGGGTGGGCACTGCCGTTTATCTGGAAGCGGAGGTGAACATTGCCATCCCAACAGCGGACATCACCAACGTCACTTGGTCGTTGACCGTCAAGCCGGTGGGTTCCACCGCCGTGCTGACGACTGGTCCCTTGGGTGCCAACATCCCCATTTATGAACCCTCCACCCGTCTGGTGGCGAAAGTGGCGGGACGCCAGCTCCTGCGCCCGGACATGCCGGGACGATACACGGTGACAGCCACAATCTCCACCGCCAGTTCAGGCACCACCAACGTGAGCCAGACCATCACGGCCGGCACCTACATGGGCGTTCAGACGTGTGCGCTCTGCCACAGCGGCGGGATTGTTGCCGAGGACAAATATACAACTTGGTCACAAACCCTGCACTCGCATATTTTTTCCGACGAGATTAACGGCCTGCTGACCGTGCGGCAGTCCTGTCTTCAATGCCATACCACCGGATTCAGTGCCAACACCAACGTGATGGATGGCGGATTTTCCTCCCTGCAGTTGCAGCTTGGCTGGACAATTCCGACGGTCTTGACCAATGGCAACTGGGCAGCTTTGCAGGCTCAACACCCCGATCTTGCCAATGTGGCGAATGTCACCTGCGAAAGCTGCCACGGTCCGGGCAGCCAGCACGCCAATTTGTTTGGCAACACCAACAGTCCATCTTGGCCTGGCATTTCAGTTAATATGACTTCGGGCGACTGCAACCAATGCCATGACGACGCAACCCATCATCCTTACGGCACCGAATGGCTGCACTCCGAACACGCCATCACGACCACCACGCCCTCCGGTGCCGGTCGCCAGAGTTGCGTCGGCTGTCATACGGCCGCCGGTTTTATCGGCCGGATTGACGGCGTGAACGTGACGAACCTCGACACCACCTATATGCCGATCAACTGCCAGACCTGCCACGAGCCGCACGGCGACACCGTCCCCGCCAACAATCCGCACATGATTCGGGCCATGACCAGCGTGACTTTCCCGGACGGCACAGTGGTCAAAAACGGTGGCGAAGGGTTGCTCTGCATGGAATGCCACCAATCCCGTCAGAATGCGACCAACTATGCGAATGTTTATTCGTCCAATTTCGGTCCGCATCACGGCCCGCAGGGTGATATGTTGGAAGGCGTCAATGGCTTCAACTATGGCCAGGTCATACCCAGCTCGGCCCATGCGAATGCGGTTACCAACTCCTGCGTTACCTGCCATATGCAGAACATCAGTTCAAGTGACCCGGCATTTACCTTTGCCGGCGGACACACCTTTGCAATGTCCAGCAGCAATGAAATGCTGGTCGCCGCCTGCCAGCAATGCCACGGCTCGACACTCACCTCGTTCAACTTCCCGCTGCAAGACTATAATGGTGACGGTGTGGTTGAAGGCGTCCAGACCGAGGTGCAGCATCTCCTGGACAAGGTTTCCACCCTGCTGCCAAACGCCAGCGGCGTCGTGGATGGTTTGATCCAATCGCCATCTCCCAAGAGCACCTGGACGGCACCGCAGTTGGAAGCCGACTACAACTACCAGTTCGTGCAGAACGACGGCAGCTTGGGCATTCACAATACCGCCTACGCGGTGGGTCTGCTTAAGGCGTCCATCGCCAGCCTGACCGGGATCTCCTCTCCGGGTGGCCTGCCGGACGCATGGGTCATCAAGTATTTTGGCTCGCTCACAAATGCAGCGGCGGCACCGAATGCGATCAACAACGTAAACGGCCTGCCCAATTGGATGATGTATGCCCTCGGACTTAGTCCGTTCAGCAGTTCCACCGCCGTCAACGGCGTGATCTATGTGAACAACGGCAACATCGTCAACGGTGCCACCAACACCGTGGCCATCTACACGGCGGCGGAGATCGCCTTCAATACCAAGATTGGAACGACTTATACCGTCCAAGGCATCAGTGCCCTCACCGGAACCTGGTCGAACATCAGCACCAACATCCCCGGCACCGGCAGCACCATCAGCTACCTGACGCCGACGCGGAACAACACGCAGATGTTCTACCGGGTGGTCTCACAATGAGCATCAATGGTTGAGCAACTGAAATCATTCGCACCCCTTCCCGCGCAAAGCCGGAAGGGGTTTTTCTTTTCACTTGCACAGAATAGTTTGCTGTCAGGCTCGCAATCCGAGTTCACGATTCACCCGCAGAGGCATGATCCGGCTTCGACTCGGAGCGCGGGCTTCAGCCCGCTTCAATATGCTTGTGTTTGGGAGAATCGAAGCGGCGTAAACGCCGCGCGCCGGCAAGCGGCCGCAGATTTTTCAATGAGACGCAATGAAACGTTTTGCCGGGAAAAGGCCAGCCGGTTCTCCGCCCAAGACCATTTACGGGTTGTTCTTCAAACTCTTTAGCGCGACGATTTGGGACTGCAACCGCGCGGCAATCTGCTGTAGTTTTTCAGATGCCGTCGACTGGGCTTGTTGAAGCTTTTTCATCACGGCCTGTTGATCCGCAGCCGATCCGCCGTTTTGGGCTTGGACAAGTTGTTGCTGGGCGGCCTTGACTTCGGTGTCAGCTTCCTTCGCTGCCGCTGTAAATTCCTTCAACGCTGCCGCGCGGAGCGTGTTTTCCGCATCGGCCTCGGACACGTTGGCAAGGTCGAGGATCGCCTGTTTGACTTCTTCAATAGCCGCAGGCGTAACTGGTGGCAGAACCGAACCGGCAGGCCGGGCGGAGAATGTAGTTCGTGCTGCCGGCTGGGCGTCAGACTCATCGGCTGGTTGGTTGACTGGCGGGGGAACGGAAGGTTGCACATTCCGTTTGGCGGCAAGTTGGAACCAGCCGGCCGTGGCCGCCACTCCCAGCAGAAAGGAAACCAGCGCGAGCAGGATGACCCGGGCCGAAGCCCGTTCATCCGGTGGTGGCTGGAGCGTGCAAGGAGTTCGATAGGTCAGGGCAAGTTTCATTGGGTTTCGTTTTTGTGCAGGCCAGTCCAGCCAAGGTTTTCAACCTGCCAAAATCCGGCGCGACACGCGAGGAAAATGTTTGGCGGAATCGCAGTGGCTGTCTGTCGCCGTAAAATCTGCGGTCGTCTCACGAACGACCTGTGTCGTCGGTTAAACGGAACGCTCCTTTTGCAAAACGACCCAGGTCGTCGGTCCGACGACCCAGGTCGTTTGCCAAACGACCGGGGTATTTTGACCGACGACCTGCCGGATTTCCTCGAAAACCGATGGTTTTCACGTTTTTGAGCGGTTTTTAGCGTGGGAGAGGCACTTGCCTGTCAATTCCAGCCCAAAAAAGGCTAGAAGCGCTGCTCCGCTATTGTGTTGCCGGAACCGGAGCGGGTTTGCCGTCCGGGTTTTGATGGCCGATGAGGTCGCTGCGCAGGCTGCGGAGTTTGACCGCCAGTTCATGGTTCTTGCCCAACGCGCCTTCGACCGAACTGACCGTGCCCGTGGCCAGCGTGTAAAATTGGGTGCGCACGTCCTGCGTGTGCTGCACGGCGGCGCTTGCGTTGTCCTGCGCCTGTTTGGACAGCTTGGCCGCGCTCTCGATGAGCAGACCTGCGCCGCCCAGTTGCGCGATGCGGCTGGCGGGGTCAAAGCCCGCCGTGGTGAGTTCCGCCGCGTAGGGCTGGAGCGCGTCCGCCACTTTGCCGATGTAACTGTCCTTCAATGCGTCGTTCAAGTCTGACATATTTGATTTTTCTTTCTTGGTTGTTGGTTGGTTGGTTCACTGCTCAAATTGGCGGACGCTGTTTGCCGGTGCTGAACGCTTTTTGCCGCGCGTGCGAACATAAATCAAGACTCCGCAGCCGAGAATAATGAGCGCTGCTGACGAAGGCTCCGGGACGCCTAAAGATATAGAAACCAAGTTCCAGTTGTCACTGGCAGGACCACCTTGTCCTTCACCAAATCTAATCTGTGAAATTCCAGTCGCTGTTTCATTAAAAAGGTCAGGGACTCGTTCTACGCTGTCCACCCAAAGCGCAACGTCCCCCGTTGCAGCCGTATAAACCAATTGGTAGTTATGGTAGCCGCCCCCGCCCCCGCTCAGCAGAAAGACTGGATTGGAACGGGTGCCATCCACAAATGGGTCGCCATTAGTTTCGGAGCCGATATACATACCAAACGAATTTGCTCCAATAAAGGCATTCGGTCCGCCACCGGATTCCAACACCTGCAAGGAACCTGACAATATCCAATCCACCCCCACTGTCTCGCTCTGTTGCAGCGGCGTCAGGGAATAAACATAGTTGATATTGTTATTGACATTGCTGACGGTTGTATTCCAGGCATTCACACCGCCACCAGTAACTGGTCCGACATTTGCTTGACTGCCGATTCCTGCCAAGGTAAATCCCTCATTTGTTGGATTGTTAAAACCTGAATGTTGGACAAGAATGATGCCTTGACCAGCGGCGAACTGCAATCCAGCAAAAAATAGCGCCGACCCGAAAACCCTGAAGTATGGTTTCATATTGTTTCTTTCTTTCGTTGTCAATTACAAGCACCTGCCGTGTAAAGCATATAAAGGATGGCATCTTCAATAGTGCCGCTGTCGTAAAAATACGGTATCTCCTCATACCAGCCGCAAGTGGTTTGGTAGTAGTCTTGCATGACCGCAATCGCAGTTGTGTTGCTTCAGCCGTGGTATTTGCGGCGGAGATAAAACCAGGCTCCGCCGCCAATTAAAAGCAACCACGAAGGTGAAGGTTCGGGGACGCTTAGAGAAACCAAATTCCAGTTGGCTTCAAACGATGTGGCTCGAGGTTGGCTCATGCCCCAAACTAGCATTGGTGAAGAGGAAGTTTGAATCCCGCTAATATTATTAATCTCATCCACTCCATCCACCCACAAACTCGCCAGATTATTTGCAGAATTGTAAATTAACTCATAATTGTTGTAACTGGAACCCGCCCCTGCAAGAGTATATATCGGACTCAGACTTGACTCGTCCACCTCAACAAACGGATCCCCATTGCCGTTTAACCCAAACCCCAAGCCAAAACCTTGAGAACCAGTGTTAAACCCAGCAAAAATATGCTGAATGGTATCTGACGACTGGACGATACGCAGCGTAACCGACATCATCCAATCTGATCCCGTGACTTGCGTTTGCTGCTGCGGCGTCAACAGTTGTTGATAACCAAACAAGCCAATACCCCCACTTGTGGCGGTTGTCCTCCATGCATCCATGCCGAGGTCGTTTGTAACTGGGCCGACCGTTATTCCAGGGCCTATGTTCAAACTAAAGCCCTCGGTCGTTGGATCCGCTGAGCCAGAATGTTGAACTAGAATGGTGCCTTGGCCAAAACTATTAGCCGAAATCCCAATCCAAAGCAAACTTAACAGGGCAATTGTATGGTTTTTCATAAATGTCTGGTGTTTATCATGGACAGCCGCACGGATTGGAGGAATAAAGCATGACCCGGATCGCATCGGCAACCGAATCCGCCTGATCATCCAACTGTGAATACCAGCCGGACGTGATGCTCGCATAGGCTTGCATGACATTCTTGGTGTCAGCCGGATCCTGGTCCGGGTGATAGACTTGAATGGCATTGATCCGCATGCATTGAGTTCCGGCAGATACAGCATAGCCAAT
>DATCBW010000157.1:0-8299 GCA_036511615.1 Verrucomicrobiia bacterium
ATCCGCCCGCGCTTTCCAAAGAATATGTCTATTTTGGCGGCAGCGAGAAGTCGTGCTGGCCTTTGACGGAACCGGCCGTCAGGAACAGGCGGTAGGTAACGTTGGTTTCAAGTGGTTCTGGCCGGATTTTCGCCACAATGGGTTTCATGCCGCGAATCGTCGCTCCGTAGTAAAATGCCCTGATCGGAACAGAATTTGAGTCGGAAGCAAGATGCCAGAGCGGCAGGATGGATTTATTGGTTTGCCAGCCGGCCAGACGAACAACTTTGACTTCCGTCAGCCGGTATGGATGGCCCAGATTGAACCGGACATTGACCGTGTTGATGCCGGCATTTTTCGCGCGCGGCCTGATGGCACCCCTCGGTTTTGAATCGGCGGCGTGGGAAATTTGCATGACCGGCGTTCTGCCCCAATCGGTGAAAGCGCAAATATAAACGCCGGCCAGCAGGATGAAGACCGCCAGGAGAACCCATTGTTTTTTTGCCATAAACAAATGTGACCGGTGTGATTCGTGCGTCAAGGCCCTGGCCGTTCCGGCATCGGCGAAAGTCAGTTCATCCAGTCTGGAAAACCAACGGCCTGCGCGGCGGCGTTGACATCGTATCCTTTCGACCACGGCAGGCTCCACAAATCCTTCGCGCGTGCATTGCGAACCGAGCTGTCAAAGAAAAGAATGTTCACGCCCTTGCCATGCCGCTTGATGGCGAAGTGATGCATCTCGGCGCCGGCCCCCATCCATTCCCCGTTGAAGACCGGCGGGATGTCGTTGTAAAACGGCCCGCCGCCACGCCACATCGCATCCAGAAACAGGGGCGTATCCGAAGGCTGGGGCGCAACATCATACTTCCGCCAATGATACAAGGCGAAACGACCCTGGATGTTGTTGGTATCGGGATTATAGGCCCAGCAGTTGAGGCCATAACTGGCAATCAACGGATGCACGGGATCAACCGGGTCGGCGACGGGAAAATCATAGGCCGTGGTTGGACCTCCATACTCCACGGCATTGGGGTCGTCGGGCGTTGTGTGAACCTCGCCGGCCCCCGGCCCCCGCCGGCCGGTCGCTTTCGGGCAGAGCAGTAGTGCGGGTTTTTTCTGGTAGTCGTTGGTGAACGAGAGCACCCAGGCGCCGCGCGCCCAGTCGGCTCCCGTGCCGGACATGAACGAACCGTTGTTTTCGTCGGTGTAAAGCCGCCACATGATGCCCCACTGTTTGAGATTGGAAATGCAATTCACATCCAGCGCCCGGTCTTTGGCGCGGCCCAGCACCGGCAGCAGCATCGCCGCGAGAATGCCGATGATGGCGATTACCACCAGCAGTTCGATCAGGGTGAAAGCTTCATTCGCGCGAAAATCATTTTCCCGTTGGTCGGATGGTAGTCTGGCAATTGTTTTCACATCTATGTCTGCCGCGTCTGGACAAACAGTTTGACGCGGCTCACGCCCCCGGTGTTACAGGATTTATCGGCTTCCATTCGCGGTTGTGGCCGTTTGGCCGCTGTTTATGCGGTTGAATTCACCATCCGGTTCAAGCCCAGGCCGCTCCCGCAGTCTCCAAAGACCCCAAAGCGTTCAGGAAAGTTCTTTACACGGCAAAGCGGGCAATTACAATCTAACGCTCTAATAGATTATGGAAGCGAAGACAAAGACGATTGGGCAATTTAGGACGCGCGAAAGCGACACGGATTCCGCCGATATTCACATTGCACTGCTGACGGTTGTTGACCGGTGCCACCTGCCAGATTGCCTGCAAAACACCAGTGAGAGCCGTCACCGCACGGCCGCCCAGAAATTGAGGCTGCGCAGTTAATTTAATTTTACGGACGGCGCGGCTTTTTGTGCTTCAAGCCAGTCTTCCGTTTTGGAATTTTACGGTCCACGCGAACCGCCGGATTCCTCAACCAAACCATTCGCGTAGAAAATTCGCCGCCTTCGGGAAATTTCATTCAGCTCCGAAAATTTTCGGGGTTCACTGAAGTTCCTCGGGAGGCGGCGGCCAGAAAGTTATGTCACATAAAATCACCGCCGCAGTCGGCGACAAACAAATCATCATTGAATCCGGCAAACTGGCCAAACAGGCCGACGGTGCCGTCACCGTGCAGCTCGGCGAAACGATTGTCATCGTCGCCGCCGTGGCCGCCACCAAGGCCAAGGAAGGCCAGGACTTCTTCCCGCTCACCGTGGATTACCGCGAAAAAGCGGCGGCAGCCGGAAGATTCCCTGGCGGCTACTTCAAGCGCGAAGGCCGTCCGACCGAAAAGGAAATCCTCACCTGCCGTCTCACCGACCGTCCCATCCGCCCGCTCTTTCCGAAGGGCTGGTATAACGAAGTCCAGGTTCAGACCGTGCTGTTGAGCGCGGACGGCGAGAACGATCCCGACATTTTGAGCATCGTCGGCGCGAGCGCGGCGCTGATGGTCAGCGACATTCCGTGGGCCGGGCCGCTGGGCGCGGTGCGCGTCGGCCGCGTCGGCGGAAAATTTATTGCCAACCCGACTCATGCCGAGCAGGCCGAAAGCGATCTCGACCTCGTCTATGTCGGCAACGAAAAAGACATCGTCATGTATGAAGGCGCGGCCAGGGAAATTTCCGAGGCCGACTTCAACGCCGCGTTGAAATTCGCGCAGGAAGTCATCCAGCCGCAGATCGCCGCACAGAAGGAACTCGCCGCGAAAGTCGGCAAGAAGAAACGCGAAATCACGCTGAAAATTGTTCCCGATGAAATTCTTGCCGATGCGAAACATCTCGCCGGCGACCGTTTTGTTCCCGCGCTGCTCACGCCCGGCAAGCTCAACCGCGAAGGCGCGTGCAACGCCATCAAGAACGAAGTCGGCGAAAAGCTCGTCGCCAAATACGGCGCGGAGAAAGTCACGCCCTTCGTCATCAACGACGCGTTCTACTACATCCAGAAGGAAGCCGTTCGCAAACTGATCCTCGAAAGCGGCAAGCGCCTTGACGGTCGCACGTTTGACGTGGTTCGTCCGATTTCGAGCGAAGTGGGAATTCTCCCGCGCGCCCACGGCTCGGCGATTTTTGCGCGCGGTGAAACGCAGGCCGTCACGCTCGTCACGCTCGGCACCGGCGACGACACGCAGGAGTTTGATTCCTACACCGGCGGCGGCACCGAGAAGAAATTCATCCTGCACTACAACTTCCCGAATTTCTCCGTCGGCGAAACCGGCCGCATCAGCGGTCCCGGCCGCCGCGAAATCGGCCACGGCGCCCTCGCCGAACGCTCGATTGAATCCATGATTCCCTCGGCGAATTATCCTTACACCATCCGCGTCACCAGCGAGATCATGGAGTCCAACGGTTCCACCTCGATGGCGTCCGTCTGCGGCGGCACGCTGGCGCTGCTCGATGCGGGCGTCCCGATGATTCGTCCCGTCGCTGGCATCAGCGTCGGCATCTGCACGGAATACAGCGGCGAGAAAATTTCCAAATACGAACTGCTCACCGACATCATCGGCTGGGAAGACGCGTATTGCGACATGGACTGCAAGATCGCCGGCACGGAAAAAGGCATCACCGGTTTCCAATTGGATTTGAAGTTGAAAGGCTTGCCGCACGCCATTATGGAAATTGCGGTGGAAAAAGCGCGCATCGCCCGCCTCGCGATCCTCGGCGAAATGGCCAAGACCATTTCCGAGCCGCGCAAGGACATCAGCAAATACGCGCCGCGCATCACCACGCTCAAGGTCAACCCGGAGAAAATCGGCGCGATCATCGGGCCGGGCGGCAAGAACATCAAGCGCCTCGTCGAGGAATCCGGCTGCGAAATTGACATCGAGGACGACGGCACGGTCAACATCTTCTCCGTCTCGGCGGAGGGCATGAAGATTGCCGTGGACTCCATCACCGGCATGACCGCCGAGGCCGAGATCGGGAAAATTTATCGCGGCAAAGTTGTCACCGTGAAAGAATTTGGCGCGTTCGTCGAATTCCTGCCGGGCAAGGACGGCCTGGTTCACATCAGCGAACTCGCCAACTTCCGCGTGAAGAACACCGAGGACATCGTGAAGGTCGGCGACGACATCACCGTGAAATGCCTCGGCGTGGATGAAAAAGGCCGCGTCCGCCTCTCGCGCAAAGCCGCGATGGAAGACCGCGACAAGGAAGCGGCGGCGGCTGCGCCGGCTCCCCAAACATAATTCACCGGGAAAAATTCAAAGCGCGGATGGCGAGAGCTGTCCGCGCTTTTTTGTGACTTGACCGGAAGCGGATGGTTGAGCACAGTTGAGACATGACCGAGATGTTTAGAGTTCGCATTGACCGAAAGTTGATCAGCCAGGCCTCCAAAGTTGCTGAAGAGATTGGCACGACGCCCGGTGAGGTCGTTAGGATGTTATTCAAACAGATGGTCAAACGCCGGACGGTTCCCTTTCCCTTGCACGCGGACGCGCCGGAAGATGAAATTCTAGGTTCTTCCAAGCGCCGCGCGGAGCTTTGGGATGAAATGGATGAAGGCAAACCCGCAAATCGGTGAAGTCTGGTTTATCGAATTCAGCTACGGCCAAAAGCCGCGTTATGCGCTGGTGGCCGGCAGCCATTCCAACTCCAGGCTCGCCATCAGCAGTGTGCTGCAAATCACGACGCAGCATGGCGGAACGGAATTTGAAGTGACCTTGCCGCGCGTGCCTTGGCTGCGCGAACAAAGCTACGTCAACGCTCAAACCGTCCAACCGGTGAAATGGACTGAATTTGTGCGAAAGGCTCCGGGACAATTTCAACCATCGGTAACGGCCGAAGTCAAAAAGGCGCTGGCCCGCTGGCTGGCGATGTAAATAAATTCATGGTTGACCGCGATAAAATTCAGTCGCCCTCGTCAAATTGCTCAACGGCGGGCGCCTCCTGCGCCTGACCGAGCCGCAATCGGGCCTGTCGCTGGAGAAGAAACTCGCGCCAACCGATGCGGTGGTCCGGCAAAAAGAAAAACTGCTCCGTGCCTTTGAATCCGCGCTGGCGAAGGTGGAGCTGGCTGCTGCTTAATTTTTGAGTTTCTTCAAAGCGCGGACGGCGAAAGCTGTCCGCGCTTTTTGTTTTCAGGAATCCGTCAAAGAAACACGCAGCCTATCCTTTTATTAGGCGGCATGGACAACCGCTCTCTTACGCTCATATCTCCGAATGATATAAACAGCGACAAATTGACCAAATCCAATGAACAGCTCAAACACACCGGAAAACGCAAACAGGATAGACATAAGCCACACATCCCAAAAACTGTCAATCTCGGCGCTCTCTGGTTTGTCGGGCTGATAAAGCACGGTGACTTTGTCGCCGACCTCGTAGGCTGGCGGATACTGCCCGCTGGATGAATATACCTCATGCGATAGTCTATTCGAGTCTTGGAAACTGAAAACAGGATAATATACTGAACCAGAATCGCCTCCTGGACGCTCGACCATTTTGGTGATAGTCGCCTGCGCTCGACTTGCTGACTGAACAAAACCGTGTGTATGGCGGTAAATAAAAAATGTAATCGCAAGATCAACAACGGCAAGACCGATGAAGACCCAGCCGCCAATTGTCAATAATAGCTTGATAACGTGCATAACGCTTGAATGCCGCCTAACAGATAATTGGCGGCGGCCTTTGCAGCCTATCATTGAATTTGTGCCGCCGGTTCATTTCTCCACGACACTATTAAATCGTTTCCGGTTGTCGAGCCAAATTCCGGGCAGCCGTTTTAAACTTTTTTTTAAAAATCAAGCTCGCCAGCCTGCCCTCGGCTTTGTCATTATCGCGCCGTTCACAGCCAGCCACCCAAACAAAACCAACTATGAACGAATCCACGATGACTCAAATAAAAGACAACACCGCCAATCCCGCGCCGCTCGGCTTGCTCGGTTTCGGCATGACCACCGTGCTGCTCAACCTGCACAACGCGGGATTTTTTGAACTCAACAGCATGATCCTCGCGATGGGCATTTGCTACGGTGGCATCGCCCAGGTCATCGCGGGCATCATGGAATGGAAAAAGGGCAACACCTTCGCCACCACCGCGTTCATTTCCTACGGCTTCTTCTGGCTCTCGTTTGTGACGCTGGTGCTGCTGCCAAAAATCATTGCCAGCGTCGTGCCGGCCAGCGAAACGGCTGTGGCCGCCTATCTGACGATGTGGGGAATTTTCACCGCCGTCATGTTCCTCGGCACGTTCCGGCTGAACCGCGCGCTGCAAGTCGTCTTCGGCTCGCTGACCATTTTATTTGCCCTGCTCGCTTACGGCGACTTCGCCGACGCGTCTCCCGGTTTCAAACATTTCACCGGCTACGAAGGCCTGTTCTGCGGCGTCTCCGCGATTTACGCCGGCCTCGCGCAAGTGCTCAATGAGCTTTACGACAAAACCGTCCTGCCGCTCGGCGTGGTGAAAAAATGATGGCTCGTTCAATTGATGTGGAAAACTTCCGCCACCGTCTCGCGCAAGACTGAAACCATTTTCCGCAACTGCGCCGGCGTCGTGCAATACGGCGGCATCAGCACGATGACATTGCCGACGGGCCGTGTCAGCACTCCGCGCCGCGCCATCGCCTCGCACACGCGGATGCCCGCGCGCTCGCGCAGCGCGAACGGCGCGCGCGTCCGCCAGTTTTTGACCAGTTCAATTCCCGCGACGAGGCCAACCTGCCGGATGTCGCCGACGTTCGGCAGTGCCCAGAGCGATTGCAGTTCGTCCCGCAAATTTTGCTGCAACTGCGCGCGTTGCCGGACTGATTTTTCCGTCAGCAAAATTTCCAGGCTCGCCAGCGCCGCCGCCGCGCCAAGCTGGTTGCCGGTGAAACTGTGGCCGTGAAAAAAAGTTTTGAACTCCTCATACTCGCCAAGGAAGGCGTCGAAAACTGTCTGCGTCGTCAGTGTCGCCGCCATCGGCAGATAACCGCCGGTCAGTCCTTTGGCGAGGCAGAGAAAGTCGGGTTGCACATTTTCATGGTGTGAGGCGAACAGCGTAGGACAGGCGTCGCGCCTGTCTCTAGTTTCCGGCCCGCTTCTTCTAATGGAGACAGACGCGACGCCTGTCCTACCGAATCCCGTCATCACTTCATCCGCAATCAGCAGCGCGCCGTGACCACGCGCGATTTGCGCGACTTGATTCAACCAGCCGTCCGGCTGCGGAATCATGCCCGCCGCACCCTGCATCAGCGGCTCGAACACAAATGCCGCGTAAGGATTGCCGCGTTTTTTCTGCGCCGAGAATTTTTGCTCCACTTTCCCGACACATTCCCAATTGCACTTGCGATAACTTCGCGCATCTGCGCGTTCCGGTTTGGCGCGGTTGAACGGACAGCGGTAGCAATAAGACGCCATCACCTTGTCCGTCTTGAACAGCAGCCCGCCGTATGCCTGATGAAACAAATCAATGTGGCCGAGCGACACCGCGCCAATCGTGTCGCCATGATACGCGCCGTCGAGCGAAAGAAATTTGGGCCGCAATTTTTTGCCGCGCGTGCGCCGCGTGAACTCATGGGCCAGCTTCAACGCCACTTCCAGCGCCGTCGAGCCGTCGTCGCTGAAAAACACTTTCGAGAGTTTGGCATTCCTAAATTTTAATTTTGAATTGGCTGCGCCGGCCAGTTTTTCCGCGAGCAGACTGGCCGGCTCGTTCGCCAATCCCAGCGCGGAACTGTGGGAAATTTTATTCAACTGCCGGACGACGGCGGAATTGATTTTGAGATGCTGATGCCCATGCAGGTTGGTCCAGATGGAAGAATTCGCATCGAGAAACTCGCGGCCTCTCACATCCCGCAGCACCGCACCTTTGCCTGCGACGATGACCAACGGTTCACGCCGCAGCCAGTCGCGCATCTGCGTGAACGGATGCCAGACAAACTTGTGATCCAGTTTTGCGAGCGGGTGCATGGGAATTTTCGATTTACGATTTGAATGTTCAACAATCAATTCGAATTGTTCGACGGCCAAAATTATTCCGGCTGGTCGTTTGTTTCCAATGACACAAACGTGCCCGCATCGGCCATCGGTTCGGTGACGAACGGCGTCCTGATGTGCCAAGGCAAACCAAGCGGTAATCCGCGCCAGCTCCCAGCCCGCCGACGAGCGTGTGAAAGATGATTTAAGTCAACGCGTCGTGGAAAAAATGGAGCGAGCGAAGGGATTTGAACCCTCGACGTTCACCTTGGCAAGGTGATGCTCTACCAACTGAGCTACGCTCGCGTCCGAAGTTTTCACATATTAAGCGAACCTTCGCCGCTGGCAAGCCCGTTTTTCAGGCGGCAGAGTCTCCCAAAGTGGCGCGGATGACCTTCAACAGGTAATCGTGCTCCAGCGGCTTTTGAAAAAAGGCCAC
>DATCBW010000158.1:0-11987 GCA_036511615.1 Verrucomicrobiia bacterium
TGACGCACGCGGAGCTGATCGCAATCCTCCTGCGCACGGGTTTGCAAGGCGCGAACGTGGTGCAGGTGGCGCAAAATATTTTGCAGAAATTTGGCTCGCTGAACGCGCTGGCGCTGGCGACGGTGGATGAACTGAAACAGATTGCCGGCGTCGGCCCGGACAAGGCGGCGACGCTGGTGGCGGCGTTCGCGCTGGCGCGGCGCATGGAGCAGGAGCGGCGCGAGGAATCGCCGGTGCTGGACAACCCGGCGACGGTCGTGAACTTCATGCGCGAAGAAAACCGGCTCGGAAATGTTGAATCGTTCCAGGTGCTGCTGCTGAATGTGCGGAAAAAACTGATTCGCATGGAGAGAATTTCGCAGGGCCTGCTCGACACAATCCTGGTGCATCCGCGCGAGGTGTTTCGCGCGGCAATCGTGGCGAACGCGGCGGGAATCGTGCTCGTCCACAATCATCCCAGCGGCGACCCGACACCGAGCGACGCGGACATCAAGGTGACACGGGATTTGATCCGCGCCGGGCAGCTTTTGAAAATCGAGGTGGTGGACCACGTCATCATCGGCCGCGCGACACCGGAACGGACGAAGGATTATTCCTCATTGAAGGAACTTGGGCATTTTTACAAATGAAGCATTGGGTCAGTTGGGATTTTCCAAAAAATGAGTCCAGAAGCTTTTTGAGGAAAATTGACATAATGAATCTCACCGCACCTTTCCCAAGCAGCAGACCGGTTACGCCACCCTCACCACGCACCTGGTGGCCTTAACGTCAATCACGGCATGGGCACGGCCAGACTGTCATGTAGAATTGAAACCAGGTCGTCTGCGTCGTTCGGATGGGGGATCACCCAATGCGAGCCGAAAACCATTTTGGGAACGGCGGTGTTGCCGCCCTGGACGGTGGTGCCGTAAATCCTAATCGAGGCTTGCAGATATTGATCAATCCAAGGATCCGATTGGGCGGCATCGAACTTCGCCTGGCCGACCAACTCGACGGCTTTGGCCCGGGCGGCGGCGAGGCTGCGCGGGCGCCAGAAGTCGCCGGAATCAAGCGAGAACATCCAAAGGTCGAAAGCGGGAAACGCCTCGCGTTTGGCCACCCATACTGTCAGGGCAACTTTCGCCAGTTCGCAGGAGTCCTTGAATTCGTCCACGTCGCGGGGGATGTAAGGATTGCAATGGGTGTTCAATGGCGTCGGACACAGGACAAAGGCGAGCCTGCCGTGATAGCGGCGAACGGCCTCATTGAGCATGAAATGCAGTTGCTGGCAATGCGGGCAATTGTAATCAAAGAGAAGGGTGACGACGTAAGGAGCGTCTGGCGAACCAATCAGCGGCGCGTCGTGGGGATCAATGGCGGGAATGTTCTCCTTGGATTCACCGCCGCGATATTCAGGCGGAGGCTTGATGGTGACCTGGCAGATCGCCATGATGCCTGCCAGAACCAGACCGACCGAGGCGAGACCCATCGCGGGCAAAGGACCAACTACCCGCCGTGGAGCAAGCGGTGCCGAACCGGACTCCGGCGGCGCGACTTCGGTTGAACCGTCTTCAGGTTGCCTGGGAGCCTGCCAGATTACCAAAGTTGCCAGCAGCAGACTGGTGATGTGCGTAGCCATGCAATAAGGACAGAAAGAGCCGATGATCCATTTCTGAACGATCATGAACCACACGGCGCTGCCCGCCGCCGCCCCGACCAGAACCAGCATCGCGCCCCAAGCCAGCCGCCGGACCGATGATTCCGTGGCCGCACCGATGAAAAAACTGGCCATCAACATCGCCAGATACGCCCCCGCCGCCAGACCGCTGACGGGCAACACACCTCCTACCGACGACCACCGGCTGTTGAGCACCTGATCGCACGGGCTTCCGCCGCCACAGCCGATCACCGACCCACCCATCAAATAATGCCAGCTCAAGTAGGCGCTCAACGCCAACCCGAACGCGCTCAAGCCCGTCAACGCCGCGCGCCACCAAGGCCAGGAACGGCGAAAAACCGGCATTTCATTTTTAGCGGGAAAAATTTGATTCAATTGAAAATTATGTTGCGGTCAAACAAAAAGCTCCGCAGCCCAACATTGAGTCACGGAGCCTTAATCTGTTTTTCAAGACGGCTCAAGCCGCCTTGGTCTGGTTCAATTTCAAGGCCCGTTCACTAATTCCTCCGGGCATACTGGTTGGGCGCACCGGGCGTGGGACCGCTGCCGGCGACCGCCGCCCCGCTGTCATGCGACTTGGTCAATGCACCGGTGAGGGTAATGCCGCTGCCGGAGACTTGTGCCTCCACCGCGTGCGCCATCGTGAGCGGCGCGGCGACGGTGATGGAGGCAACGCCTCCGCCACGACCAAAGCCGCCGCGACCGCGACCGCCAGCGATGGAGGCGACGACCGCCGTCTCCCGGTTCGCGCCACTGTCAATGGTGATGGTTTGCCCGGGGCTAAAGCCGAACGCATTGGCAACAGGAATTGAGGTTGCGCCGACTTCGGTGGCAGTGCCTTCCGTGGTGCCGCCGGGTGTGCCAACCGTCGCGATGACGGCGGTCTCCCGGTTCGCGCCCGAATCAATAATAATCCTCTGGCCGGCGGCAAAGTCCGCCACGCTGGAGACCTTGATGTTATTCGCGCCAGCGTCCGAACCCGCCGCCAGACTGCTGGCGGTTTGCAAATGAAAATCGTTGCGGTTGTCGTCGGTGTCGGTGCCGTCCGGGAAGCGGCCTGCGCTCCTGGAAGGCTCGGCGGCAGCCGGACCGCCCCGCCTGCCGAAACCACCGCGGCCAGCGCCGGGCGCAGACACAAAATTGCCATCCCCCGGGGACGCGCCTTGGTAGCCCTCGGCGGCCCATGGGTCAACGACACGACCGTAGTTGAGGCTGTCAACGACCAGACCAGCGGCGTCATGCAGCACCATGTTGCCGCCGTTGGCGAGGGCGGGCCCCCCGAACCACTGGTTGGGTGCCGGCAGCCCCTGGTAGCCCGCCGTCGTGTCTGTGGCGTCACGAACCACCGCGTTAATCTCGTGGTTGTTGGCGAGCGGGCTGTCGAGCGTGATGCCGGTGCCGAGCGGCTGGAGCGGCTCATTGCTCGAATGGGCAAAGGCCGTTGCCGGCTGGAAACTGATCCCTGTTCCTCTGACACTGAAGGGCAGGTTGTTCGCATGATTAAACTTCAGCGGAGCCTCAAGTTCGAGGCTCGCACCGCCGCCACCGCGTCCGCCGCCGCCGGCCACCGTGCCGACGCTCTTGACCGTGATGGTCTCGGTTCCATGGCCGACGCTGTCAATGTCCAAATTGATCTTGTCGCCGACCGAGATGTCGCGGGCGTTCCTCGCCCTGATGGTGGTATCGCCGGCTTTGGCGTCCGCCGCCAAGGTGGTTTCCGTTCCCGGCTTGCCGACCTCGGTGACCGTGACGACCTCATACTTTTCTACAGTATTCGCGACAGCAGGTTGGGTGGCACCATAACCGAGTCCGAGCTTCTGGCCGACCTCGAACGCCGTGCCGCCTCCGCCGCGGCCGCCGAAACCGCCGCCCGCGCTGGTGAAAGGCACGCTGGTCGAGCCGGGAGGAATCGTGATCACCGGACCGTCAGGGAGGGGTTGCCACAGTGTTGTGCTGTTGCCGGCCGCCGTGCCGATGCTCGCGATTTTGCGGGTTTCCACGGCGGAGCCGGTGTCAATTTGAATTGTGTCGCCGACGTTCATGCCGGTCGTGCTCCTGACATAGAGGGTGATGTCACCTTTTTGCGCGGGGACCACCAAGCCGGAGTCGGCGAGTCCGAGCAGGTAGAAAGCTTTGGAAGCGAGTTTCGTCCCGGCCGGAATCTTCACCGTAGAGAAGATGGGCTGCCCGATGGGATGCTGGGTCAGGGTCCAACTGGAAAGGTCAACGTCACTGTAGCCAGCGTTGTAAAGCTCGATGAAAGAGTCTGTCGGATCAACAGCGAACTCGTTGATCTTGACCGGGCTGACGTTCCGCACCTTCTCGGCCATTGTCTCGGATTGCGCGTGGCCGTTCGCTGTCCAAGAGGCATTGGCGACGAGGTCGCCGTTGAAGGCCGTCGGCCCAGAGGTGACCTTGAACGTCGCGCTCACACTTGAACCCGGCGCGACCGGGTCAGCGAATGTCTTTGAAGTGTCGGTGACACCAGAGACCACGGAGGTCCATCTAGCGGGCACGGAAATGTTTAACTTTACTCGAGTGACAGGCGACGCTGAAACATTCCTGAACGTCACGGTCGTTGCCTGCGACGAACCCGGTGAGAATGTTTGCAATCCCGGCGGAGTGTCAGTTGCCGACGCGGGCGCGATGCTTACCCGCTGCTCGTCGTATTTGGCAGCCACGACGTTGGCCTGCACCTTTTGCTGGGTCTCCTGCGTCGGGAAGGTGCCCGCGGCCGTCATCGCCGCTTCATAGACGGTGCCATCCGAGCCGTTGCTGTTGTCGCCGCCGTTGCCCATGTCAATGGCTCCCTGCTTGCGCATCGGGTCATAGCCGCGGTCAACACGCCGTCCGTCGAACATAATTTTCAGCTCACCGTTCTGCGCGTCGCCGCCCATGGTTCTCCAGTGGTGCGGTTCGCCGTCGGCCATGGCGGTCACGAAACGCCAGGTGATGATCGGCAGGTCGCAGTTCTTGGTTCCATTTGTGGTGACACAGCCTACCAGGTTGTTCTCCTGGTCGGTCATGATCCACGGGCCGGGCGGAGGGCCGTGATACCAAGGTGTGGCGTTGCCGAAGTAGGCGGTTTCCATCGTGCCGGCACCGTCGTCGTGGCTGTCAATCTCGGCGTTGCCGTAGTCGAAGCAGCAGCCGCCGTTGTAATGATGGCCGTTGACAACCCAATACTGTCCCTCCGCCTGATCTTCAACCGCCGTGCCGTGGGGGTTGTCGTTGCGGAGTCCCATGCCCGGCGAGATGAAGACGCCGTAGACTTTGTGGCCCATGATTGTAACCGGCGCCCAGTCGGCAACCGGCACGTTGTTAAAACCACCCATGACCATGACGGTGCCAGCGGGACCGCGAGGCGCCTGGGTGAGGTCGTTCTTGTGGCCGGACTGGTCGTAAAGAGTGGTTATCCAGCAATAAGTGTTGGCACAGAAGGTGTCCTGCGCGGCGGCATTGGCGTATCCGCCCGCATCCGTCGGAGACGACGGCACGACGCCGATGTCCAATTTCTTTCCGTCTGACTGACGCATGACTTGATAGAGCGGGCCGCTATAAGCCGCGTAAAGCGCGCGGGTGGAACTGTGGGCGGCTACGCAAGGCGTGCCGGCAGCAGCATAGATGTCACATGGACCTTGCGGTCTGGGCAGATGAACACCGCGTCCCGCCCCGACCTGGGCGGCAATCTTCATCGTGGCGACAGGCAGCGCGAGCGCCAGCGCGAGCAATATCACAAAACCGAATTTCGTTTTCATATATTGGATCCTATTCATTAAACATTAAACCGAATTTTCTCATTCAACTTTCAGCTCATGACTCCCACGGACAATACAGGAGCGGGCAGAAAAGAGCTGGAAAGGAACACTATAAGCCACCATCCCAGTGACCGGAAGCAAAATCTTGACCGCAGCTGCGACAAACACGAAACATCAGAATTAAGCATCCCCCAATTCACGCCTTCCGCTGCGCTCCGGGCCATGTCCCGATCATGTTGAAACCCACCCCACCTTCCGCTGGCGACCGGCGGTTCTGAAACTCGCTCCGAAATCGGGCGCACCGGGCGGAGCGTGTTTGCCCGAACCAGAATACTGGCTGGGTGGGATGAAAAACAAATTTTTCACCAGTTCAACCCCGCCAGCTCACCTCGCGGCAGAGAATCAAGTCATCGCCGTTCAAATCCGCAACAACGAGGGCCGGCCGGCGTTTGCCGGATTGCAGATTGGTCTGTGGAAACGGCCGAACAACCACTTCACCCATCAGAGGCTTGCCCATGCGGCATCCTCCTCCGGCGTGTTCCAATCTTTGGCGAGAGCCGTTTCGCTCAACATCAGGCCGTTGAACGCATCGCCGGCATTTTTCTGATGCAGAAAACGCGCGAAATCATAAACTTCGCGCTGCAAGGATTCCGGCAACGCGCTCACTTCTTTTTCAATCAAGGCCTGCGTGCTCATGGCTTATTTATTGCAATTTAATTGTGGCCGTTCAATCCGCCATTTTCCAGGCCAATTTTCAAAGTCATGTCATTGCAGGGCGGCTTTCTTTTCCAAAATTTTCTCAAGCTCCGGAGACAAATCTGCCGCCACCGTCACCGTTCTCCGGCTTTGGCAATGCTACCGCGTCCGTGTTCGCCGCTGAACACATTGAACCGTGGTTGGGCGGCTGCGGTTCACGAAATTTTCTCACGGAATTTTCTTGCCAAACCTGCCGTCCATTCTTCATTTTCCGACATGGCAGCGACGCGCAATTCCATCTTCGACGATCCGTTCTATCAGCCGGCGGATAAATTTTTCCCCGCCAACAGCAAGATCGGCCTCACCTTCGACGACATCACGCTGGCGACGCTTTACTCGGAAATCCTGCCGCGCGACACGCAGCTTGAAACCAGCCTCGCAGAAAATTTGCAGCTCAACATTCCCGTCATCTCCGCCGACATGGACACCGTCACGGAGTCGCGCATGGCGATTGCGATGGCGCTCAACGGCGGCCTCGGCCTCATTCACTACAACATGGCGGAGAAGCAGCAGCTCTCCGAAATCAGCCGCGTGAAGTTCCATGTGCCGGGCATGATTCCCGAACCCATCAAGTTCACGCCGGAACTGTTCATTGCCGACGTGCTGGCGCTGATTGAGGAAAAAAAATTCGGCTTTAGCACGTTTCCCGTCGTGGATGAAAAGGGCAAGCTCGTCGGCCTGCTGTCCGGTCACGTTGTCAAGCCGCGTTATGCCGGACGGAAAATTTCCGAGGCCATGACGCCGCGCGCACAAGTCCACACCATCGCGCAAAAGGAGCTGGGCAAGGACCCGATCAAGCGCGCCGACAAGTTTTTCAACGAACATCCGGGCATCCACAAACTGCTCGTCGTGGACGACAAGGATATTTTGCACGGGCTGTTCACGATGAACGACGTGGAACGCATCGCGCTGGAACGCAAGGCGCAGTTCAAACCGGCGCGCGATTCGCAATTCCGCCTCATCTGCGGCGCGGCGGTCAGCGCCACGCGCAATGCGTTTGGCGAACTGGATCGCGAACGTATTTTGAACCATGTCGGCGCGCTCGTGGAACGCGGTGTGGACGTCGTCGCCGTGTCCACTGCGCACGGTTTCAGCAAAGGCGTCGGTGACACGGTGAAAGTGCTGCGGGACGCATTTCCGAAACTGCCGCTCATCGCCGGCAACGTCACGAGCGCGGCGGGCGTGGAGTATCTGGCCGACTGCGGCGCGAACGCCATCAAGGTCGGCCAAGGGCCGGGTTCGATTTGCACCACGCGCATCGTCGCGGGCGTGGGCATTCCGCAAATGACCGCGCTTTATGTCTGCTCGCGCGCGGCGACGAAGAAAAAAGTCTCAATTCTCGCCGACGGCGGCATCACGAAATCCGGCGACATCGTCAAGGCGCTGACGTTGGGCAGCGCGGTGATTTGCGGCGGCATTTTTGCCGGCTGCACCGAGGCGCCCGGCGAGGTCATGGAAATTGGCGGCAAACTTTACAAGCAGTATCGCGGCATGGGCAGCGTTGCGGCGATGAAGGCCGGCAGCGCGGCGCGTTACGGCCACGAAAAGGCCGACGCCACGCGCAAGCTCGCCGCCGAAGGCATCGAGGCGCTCAAGGAAGTCAGCGGCCCGGTGGATCGCGTGCTGGCGCAGCTCATCGGTGGCATCCAGAGCGGCATGGGTTATCTCGGCGCGAAGAATTTAGGGGAGCTTCGGGAAAAGGCGCGCTACATCCGCGTCAGCCCTGCTGGTCAGCGTGAAGCCGCGCCGCACGACGTGGTGGAATTGAAGACGGGAAATTAACCCGCCATGCGGAATCGAAATGGAGGAGAAATCCGTCGCAACTCACTTCTTCAGCCCGGCGATGGCGGTCTTCATTTCATCGAAGTGCGTTTGCGGGTTCATCGCATCGGTGACGTGGACAATTTTTCCGTCAAGATTGATGAGAAAGCTGACGCGCTTGGCCATCGCCATCATGGGCATTTTCACGTCGTAAGCGTCAATGATTTTGCCGTCGGGATCGGCGATGAGCGTGAAGTTCAATTTGTATTCGTCGGCAAATTTTTTGTGGCTGTCCACCGAGTCGTGGCTGACGCCGATGACGGCCACATTGTTCGTTTGCAAGTCGCCCATGCGGTCGCGCAGGCCGCACGCCTCCTTGGTGCAGCCGCTGGTGAAATCTTTCGGATAAAAGTAGAGCAGCACGATTTTCTTGCCGATGACATCGGCGAGCTTGACCGTTTTGCCGTCCTGATCTGTTCCGGTGAAAAGCGGCGCAGTGTCGCCGGCCTTGGGCATTTCAGCAAAAACCGCAGTGGCGGCGAACAGCAGTGACGTGAGCAACAGTGGCAGTTTCATAACAATCATCCTTTCATTTTGCGGCGCGCAGATTGACGCCTTTGAGTTTTTCGACAAATCCGACAAAGCCTTCCGCCTGCGAACGCAGGCGTGTGATCAGTTCGGCATCCTGCAATCTGCCTGATTCGTCGAGGAGATTGTGAATGTGCGGCAGGAAGACGCGCACGGGAAAAATGTGCGCGTTGCGATAGCCAAAAATCGCCTGAAGCTGTTCCACCGGACGCAGCGCGCCCCAGACGCCCGCCGCGAGACCGGTGAAACAAACCGGACGCTGCTCGAAACTTTCCGGGAATTTCAGCATATCTATGAAATACTTCAACACCCCGGGAACGCTGCCGTTGTATTCCGGCGTCACGACGTGCAACCCGGCGGACTTCAAAACGGCGTCGGCGAACGGCTGGAATGATTTCGGCTTTTCCGCGTAGGAAGCCGGCGCGAAAATCTCCGTCGGGAGTTTTGCCAGGTCCAGAACGTGCAGAGGCACTTTCAACCCGGCATAAATTTCCTCAACTTGCGCGGCGACTTTGCGCGTGTTGCTGCCCGGACGGTTGGTGCCGACAATCAAAGTAATCATGGGAGGCAATTTAGTTCACGCGGCGCGATTGGCAAATTTTCATTTGCGTTTGCGCGGCCAGCGGCGGCAGCCGTTTTGCAGCCACAGCCACCAGACCATCCAGAACGCCTCGGTGACGATGCCGCGTGACAGTTTGGATTTGCCTTCCACCCGCTCGGTGAAAATGATCGGCGTTTCGGTGATCTTGAATCCGTCGCGCCAGAGCCGGTGCGTCATTTCAATTTGAAAACTGTAGCCATTCGAGCGGACGTCATCAAGCTGGATGGCCTGCAGCGCGCGGCGGCGGAAACATTTGTAGCCGCCGGTCGGATCGGTGAACGGCATTCCGGTGATGAGCCAGACGTAAATGCCCGCGCTGCGGCTCAAAATAAGCCGCTTTAACGGCCAGTTCAGCACGCGCACGCCGCCGGAGTAGCGCGAGCCAATCACCAGATCGGCATTCTGCACGGCTTTTAGAAAATTCGGAATCTCGTCGGGGTCGTGCGAAAAATCGCAGTCCATCTCGAAGACGAATTCGTAATTCCTTTCCAGCGCCCACTTGAAGCCGGCGATGTAGGCGCGGCCCAGCCCGTTTTTCTTCAGTTCGTGTATGACATGAATCTGCGGATGCTTCGCGGCGAGTTCATCCGCAATTTTCCCCGTGCCATCCGAGGAATTGCCGTCCACCACCAGCAGGTCCACTCCGCACGGCAGCGACGACAGCTTTTGCGCCATGCGCGGGAGATTCTCCCGTTCATTGACGGTCGGCACGATGATCAGCGTCTGGTTCATGCAGCAGCGGCGCAAATTGTTGGAGAAAACAGCCCGCAAAACAAGCGGACAGTTCAATTGCGCAAAAAACTTTCATTGCCAGCCGAAATCGCCCGGCATAGTTTCGCGGGATGTTCGCTTCATTGATTTCAGGCGTTTTGAACATCGGCTATCTGGTTCACAACCCGTGGCTGCTGCTGGTGTTTGCGTTTCAGGTCTGGATGTTCATTGACGCCGTGCGCCGCCGGGAATGGATTTGGGCCGTCATCATTTTCATTGGCTTCGGCCTGTCGGCAATTTTGTATTACTTTTTCGTTTATCGCGCCGCCGCGCCGTCGGCCACCAGCGGCTTTGAACTGCCCGGCGCACAAAACCGCGCCCGCATCAAACAGCTTCAGGCGAAAATCCAGCACCTCGACAACGCCTACCATCATTTCCAGCTTGGCGACGTTTATTTTCAGAAGGAAAAACTGGCCGAGGCGGAGAAATGCTATCGCGCCGCGCTGGAACGCGATCCCAAGGACATTGACACCCGCGCACATCTCGGCCAGTGCCTGCTGCGTTTGAAGCGACCCGCCGAGGCGCGTCCGCTGCTCGACGCCGTGTGCCGCGAAAATCCCAAGCACGACTTTGGCTACTCGCTCATGGCCTACGCGGAAACCCTGATGGCGTTGAACGAAACCGGCGCCGCGCTGAACATCTGGCAGCACGTCGTGGAAAATAATTCTTATCCGCGCGCCAAGGTGCAACTGGCCGAACTGTATGCCGCGCGGAATCAGAACGATCTGGCCCGCGCCCAGCTAAACGACGTCATCACCGACGATCTGCGCGCGCCCGGCTACCAGCGCCGCCGCGACCGCGTGTGGATTCGCCGCGCGAAAAGTTTGCTGCGTCAGATGAGTTAAGCCTTATTCCGAAAAGGCCAGTATGGCAGAAAAATCAGATTGGCAATGGGAATGAACAGCATGATCGCCAGCCAGCCGCTTTTGCCGCGCGCCTGGCAGATTTTTACCCACATCATCACCAAAATCACAATGTTCACGAGCGGAATGAACACAAGAATAATCATCCAGAGAGGCATCTTGGCCACTTGAAGCAGCGGGATGAGCTGGACAATGGGAATCCAAACGAGCACGCCCGGCGTCACGCCGCATTTTTCGCAGATGCGTTTGTAGCAAAAACAGGCGAATACATAAAGCGCCAACGCAAAGACAAGGATGAACATTAACATTCCCAAGCCGAGAAGTGCGCCTGCCGCTGTGGCTGCCGTATTGTGTGCATTATTATCCATAAATAATTCCTTCCGCATGGTTGTGATCTGGCGAGACAATGAACCGGTGGGTTCACTGCGGACTTTTCTGACAGAATCGCCTTCAAATGCAAGTTAATAAATGCCCTCAATCGGTTACGAGTCACTCTTGACGTCCACCCGCTTCGGCACGGGGTCATTGCTGCAAAAATATGGCAACAATCTTTTTGCCGGCAAAAATCCAGATCACCGCCGCCAGCGCGATGTATGGACCGTAGGGCAGCCGCGACGACCACTCGCGTTTGCGCAGCAGGATCAGCAGGATGCCCACGACCGAGCCGATAAGCGAACTGGCCATGAGCGAGAACAGTGCACCCTGCCAGCCGAGGAACGCGCCAATCGCGGCCATGAATTTCACGTCGCCCAAACCCATCGCCTCGCGCGGCACGACGATTTCCGCGCAGACAGCCTCCAGGTGCGCCACGTCGTCGGGGGCGATTTTCTCGTCGCCAATCTGCAACGCCGACGGTGAGAGCCGCACAGTCACGTTCTGGTAGCCGCGATCCACCAGTTCAACGGTTCGGGCCTGAAGAACGATGGTGTCAGTTTTGCGGTAAAAAATTTCGTCGTAGGGAATTTCCTTGTCCGGCAGGAACAAGGCCGTTTCTGAAAAAACAATTTTTGTCTCCGGCGGCAGACTGATTTTTTGCCGGCCAAACAAAAGTTTCCCCAGACGCAAAACGGCATAAACGACGCCCGCGCCGGCCGCGATGCCAACCAGGCTCATCACTGCATTTTCACTCCACAGATGATGACCGTGCAACGACGGCAGAAAAATCGAGATCACAAATCCAACCACCGCGCCGCCAATTGTGATTTCGTCGGGAATGATGAAATGCTCGAAGT
>DATCBW010000159.1:0-2064 GCA_036511615.1 Verrucomicrobiia bacterium
TTTGACCCAGCATCATTTCCGGTCGGGACGCAAAGAATTCGTTGATGGTAAATGCCTCGCCGCCCTCGCCGGCATGGCTGGCGGTTTCCTTCCACGCCGGACCAGCGGGCGATTCACCTGGGCGCAGCCGACGAAGCATCACGATGTCCGTCGTGACCTCCGTGCCGGCGTTCTTTTTGAAAGCGTTATTCGGCAAACGGATTGCGCCCAACAACTCCGTGCGCGTGGAGAGCAGTTCGCGCAGCGTGGAATCGAGTTTGTCCATCGTGCCGCGCGACGTGATGAACATCAGCAAACCGCCGGGCCGCACCTTTTCCAGCGCCGCCGCGAAAAAATAGTCATGAATGGAAAACTTGTAATTGTTGAAGTGCGGGTCGTGAACGGTGTAATCGCCAAATGGCACATTGGAAATGGCGAGGTCGTAAAATCCATCGGCGAGTTTGGTCTGTTCAAACGGCTGCGCACGGATGTCCGCGTCGGAATAAAGGGCTTTGGCAATGCGCGCGGTCAACGGGTCAATCTCAATGCCAGTGACGGTCGAGCGGCGGAGCATGTCCTCGGGCATGAGGCCGACGAAGTGGCCGATGCCGCAGGCGGGTTCGAGCACGCGCCCGCCCTTGAATCCGAAGCGCCCGGCGGCGCGATACATCGCGCCGATGACGGTCGGCGCGGTGTAATGGGCGTTGAGGGTGGTGGCACGGGCAGAACGGTGTTCTTCATCCGAAAGAATTTCCGAAAGCCGGAATTGCTCCTTGCGCCAGTCGGCGTTGTCCACGTCAAACACCTGGGGCATCGCGCCCCAGCCAACGTATTTAACGAGCGTGGCTTTCTCCTCCGGCGTCGCCGGACGTTCTTCGGCATCGAGTTGCCGCAGCGTTTTGATTGCCGCGATGTTCTTTTGAAACTTTAGCTTCGGGCCGCCCTCGCCCAGGCGGTCAGGCTCGGTGATGCGGTAGGCATCGAGATTTTTCGGCGGCTCTTCGTGATGGCGGCGGTGGCCGTCCGCTAGGACTCTTCGGGCGGCAGGAGAATGTATTTCTCGCGCACCATTTCCCACGCCTGCGTCTGTGCTTGTTGCGCCGTTGATCCCTTTTGCATCAACTCTGTTCGCAGCGTGGCCATTTCGTCCTTCGTCTTCTCCTCCGCTTCGAGAAGCATCTGGTGCAGAAGCCCCTTCCGTTCCAGGTCGCGCGCCATTTTCGGACAGTGTTCGCGCCAGTGTTTCTCGGCCATCCGGCCGTATTGTGTCAGTGGTGTCATTAGTCGGCCTTCGCGTTGAGAAAAGGTCTAGCTGCTGGTCTGATTCTACACGGTTTCGCCGGGTTGCCATGATTTTCTTGTTCCTGTCGCGTATCGGCTCACGGTCGAAAGAGTTCCGCGATTTCCACTTTCAATGCCTTTGCGAGAAAGTAAACGTGTTTGTCCGTGGCTACATACTTCTGCAACTCGATGTTGCTGAGCACATCGCGGGTGATACCGAAGAAGTTTAGGACCTCCACCCTCGCAACCAGCATATTTTGGGTCAGCTTTCGTTGATTACGAAGCCGGGCAACCTTGCGTCCAATGAGATTTGCGTCGCGTCGCATAACCGTTTTGCATCATTCATAGGTTTTTTTGTCCGTCGCGGGGCGTGCCAGGCACACAAAATAAATTGCGGGGCGGGAGGATCGGAAAAATGACGGCAACGGAGAAAAGGCCCACGCAAAACAAGGGACAAGTCGCTCTAAGAAGGTCTGATTGGTGACCGGCACTTTTGCCGGTTCCACCGGCACAATTTTTAACTTTCACACATTTAGCGTAGAACCGAATTTGGCGGTTCGCGCTGGCCGTGCTTGGCAAACCGTGGCCAGTTCTGGCAAGGTCTTGCCAAAGCCTCCTATTGCGGACCACCTGGGCTTCGCAATACAACATCGGCGCACATGTATGAAAAAATCGGTCAGGCAACGGATCGAAGAATTTGCCCGGATGATTCGGGCGATTCAGGATTTGTCGCTTGCTCAAATGCGCCGACGCCGGGACGACGGACTCGCGGAGTACGAAATCGTCATCAATGCCGTCATAGAT